>JBDTVD010000001.1:0-44490 GCA_040007375.1 Bacteroidota bacterium
GAAGACCAGGTCATATTTTTCCTCTCAAAGCAAAATCAGGTGGAGTCTTAAGAAGAGCAGGTCACACTGAAGCATCTATAGATCTTTCAAGACTTGCAGGTTTTCCAGCACCACATGGTGGAGTTCTTGTTGAAATTATGAATGATGACGGAAGCATGGCCCGTCTTCCCGAATTATTTGTGATTGCAGAACGATTTGGAATGAAAATTATTTCGATTGAGGATCTCATTAAATACAGAATTGAAAAAGAATCATTGATAGAAAGAGAAGTGAAAGTGAATATGCCTACAGCTTATGGTGATTTTAAACTTCTCGCATACCGGCAAATCAATACTGATCAGGAACACCTTGCACTTATTAAAGGAGAATGGGAAAAAGATGAAGCTGTTCTTGTGAGAGTACATTCATCCTGCTTAACAGGAGATATTTTCGGATCATGCCGTTGTGATTGTGGCCCACAGTTACATGCAGCAATGGAATTAATTGAGAAGGAAGGAAAAGGTGTGATTGTTTATATGAACCAGGAAGGACGTGGAATAGGACTTTTGAATAAACTGAAAGCCTATAAACTCCAGGAAGAAGGTAAGGATACTATTGAAGCAAATATTGAATTGGGATTTAAATCAGACCAGCGTGATTATGGTGTAGGCGCACAGATACTGCGAGACCTTGGAGTAACCAAAATGCGTTTGATGACTAATAATCCAACAAAGAGAGCCGGACTTATTGGTTATGGTCTTGAGATCGTGGAGAATGTTTCCCTGCAAACAAAATCGAATGAACATAACAAATTTTATCTCGAAACAAAAAGAGATAAAATGGGACATAGTTTGAATATTGATAATGATTAATTATTAGTTAAACAAAGCAGATTCTGCAATTATATATATGACGTTAATTAAATCCATATCAGGAATCAGGGGCACAATTGGTGGTAAACCGGGTGATGCCTTAACGCCTGTTGATATAGTAAAATTCGCATCAGCATATGGAACCTGGCTGATGCAACAAAATAATAGTAAACCTTATTCAGTTGTAATCGGCAGAGATGCAAGAATAAGTGGATCCATGTTAAGTGGTTTGGTTTGTAATACACTTTCAGGATTAGGAATTGATGTAATTGATGTAGGTTTTTCCACTACACCAACCGTTGAAATGGCAGTTACATTTATGAAAGCAAGTGGTGGAATAATATTAACTGCAAGTCATAATCCTAAACAATGGAATGCATTAAAACTTCTCAATGAAAAAGGAGAGTTTTTATCTGCTGCAAATGGTGCAGAAATACTTGCCATTGCTGAACGCGGGGAGTTTACCTTCAGTGATGTAAATCATCTCGGAAAAATTACAGTTGACAATACAGCATTTGCTAAACATTTTGAAGCGATACTTGCATTACCTCTTGTTGACAGAAAAGCAATTGAGAAAGCCAATTTCCGGATTGTTATTGATTGTGTGAATTCAACAGGCGGAATTGCTGTTCCTGCTTTATTAAAAATACTTGGTGTAAAAGATGTAATTGAATTATACTGTGAACCGAATGGTCAGTTTCCACATAACCCGGAACCATTACCTGAAAACCTTACTGAAATTTCGAAGGAAGTAGTTAAGAAGAAAGCTCATCTCGGAATTGTTGTTGATCCTGATGTGGACAGACTTGCATTGGTGTGTGAAGATGGGGAAATGTTTGGGGAAGAATATACTCTTGTTGCAGTTGCTGATTATATCTTAAAAAATAAACCAGGCAACACTGTTTCCAATTTATCATCAACACGTGCATTGCGTGATGTTACAGAAAAACATGGTGGAGCTTATTATGCATCAGCAGTTGGTGAAGTGAATGTAGTGGAGATGATGAAAGAAAAAAATGCAATTATTGGTGGTGAAGGAAACGGAGGAATTATTTATCCTCAGTTACACAATGGTCGCGATGCATTAGTGGGAATTGCTTTGTTCCTTTCTCATCTTGCAAAATATGGTAAGAGTTGTTCTATGTTGCGTTCTTCATATCCTGATTATTTTATCTCTAAAAATAAAATTGAGCTGACCACTGATATGGATGTGGATGAAATTATTTCAGAAATAGAACAGAAGTATAAAAAGCAACCTATGAATACTATTGATGGTGTTAAAATTGAATTTGATAAAGAATGGGTTCACCTTCGTAAATCAAACACAGAACCTATCATCAGAATATACAGTGAAAGTACCAGCATGACAACTGCTGAAAATCTTGCAGAAAAAATTATTATGGATATTAAAGATATTGTATCCAGAATGATGACAGTTAAAAATTAAACAGAAAAAATACCGTTCAGAAGAATGAAAATTTATCTCGACAATGCAGCAACAACTGCAATCCACCCGGAAGTAATTGATGCTATGGTGGAGGTAATGAAAAATAAATTTGGTAATCCATCTTCGATTCATGGATATGGCCGTGAGGTGAGAACGATTGTGGAAGATGCAAGAAAGAAAGTTGCTAAGATTTTAAAGACATCTCCTGCTTCTATATTTTTTACTTCGGGAGGAACTGAAGCAAATAATATGGCAATACGTTGCACCATTCATGATATGGCAATCAGGCATGCCATTACTTCTCCGATTGAACATCATGCAGTAATTCATACACTGGAAGACCTTGCAGCAAGAGGAGAGATTAAACTCAGTCTTGTTAAACTTGACAGTAATGGAAATGTTGATCTGAATGATCTGGAGAGATTACTGAAAGAGAATGAGCGTTCTTTTGTTTCATTGATGCATGCTAATAATGAAATTGGAACTTTACTTCCATTGCAGGAGTGTGGTGCTATATGCAGAAAGTATGATGCAATTTTTCATTGTGATACAGTACAGACAATGGGACATTTCATTCACGATATGAGTACACTTCAAGTGGATTTTATTACATGTGCTGCACATAAATTTCATGGTCCGAAAGGTGTTGGATTTTTGTACATCAACAATGAAAGAGTAAAAATTAAACCGTTGATTACAGGAGGTGCACAGGAAAGAAATATGCGCGGAGGTACTGAGAATGTCTACGGAATTGTAGGTCTTGCAAAAGCATTGGAACTTGCATACGATCATATGGATGAACATATGATTTATATTACTGGATTGAAGAATTACATGATTAAGAAATTAATGGATGAAATTCCCGGTGTTTCTTTTAATGGTGAAACAGGGAAAAAAAGTTTATATACTGTTTTGAATGTGAGTTTACCATCAACAGAAATAGGAGAGATGCTTTTATTCAATCTTGATATTGCAGGAATTGCTGCAAGTGGAGGAAGTGCATGTTCGTCAGGAAGCAACCAGGGATCACATGTATTAAAAGCTATTAATGGAGATTCTGATCGTCCTGCTGTGCGTTTTTCATTTTGCAGTAACAACACAAAAGAAGAAATTGATTATGCTGTAGAAAAATTAAAAGAAATGTTTCTGGTGAAAGCTTAGAACCTGTTGCTTTTTTTTTTGTAATAATTAAACAGGAATAAAATAAAAAGCCCCGGAATTTCCGGGGCTTTTATTGTAACCTGAAGAAATGAATTATTTCTTCTTAGCAGCTTTACGAGCTCCTTTTTTAGCAGCTTTTCTAGTGCCTTTTTTAGCAGCTTTCTTAGCTCCTTTTCTTGCAACTCTTTTAGCTCCTTTTTTAGCTCCTTTTTTAGCAGCTTTCTTAGCGCCTTTTTTAGCAGCTTTTTTAGCGCCTTTCTTAGCAGCTTTTCTAGCTCCTTTTTTAGCAGCTTTCTTTGCACCTTTCTTAGCAGCTTTTTTAGCTCCTTTTTTTGCAGCAGCAGCTTCAACGTTAGCTAATTTAAAGCCGATAACACGTGAAGTAGTTGCAGCACCGATAGTGCTCTTCTTGTTAGAAGTTTTGCTGATTCCAGTAACCACTGGTGCAGCCATCATTTCTGATTTTTGTTTCATGTTTAATTTAATTTGAATTGGTTAATGATTAATTTGTTATGGTTAAACTGTTAATTTTCAAATTTTGTTTCATTTAATTGAAACTTTTCTAAAGTTTCAATATTTCAACCGATCATTTCTCACTCAATCAAACTCAATTCTAATGCTGACAAATATATATTAAGCAGTTACTATTTTGTCAACGTTATATTTACCGGCTTTAAGATTTGCAATAATAATTTTAAATGCATCAATTGTATATTTCACATCTTCCAATGTATGTACTGCAGTTGGAATAAGACGTAACATAATAACACCTTTCGGAACTACAGGATATACAACCATTGAACAGAAGATATCATAATTCTCACGAAGATCAAGGATTAGATTTGTTGCTTCCGGAATTGTTCCATTCAGAAAAACAGGAGTAACAGGAGAATTGGTTTTTCCAATTTCAAATCCTGCATCTCTTAAACCTTTCTGAAGTGCATGAACTATTTTCCAAAGACGATCTTTCAATTCAGGTTGTGTGCGTAATAACTCCAGTCGTTTTAATGCTCCTATTACTAAAGGCATCGGTAATGCTTTTGCAAAAATCTGCGAACGCATATTATAACGAAGGTATTCTACTACCTGTTCATCACTTGAAATAAAAGCACCGATTGAAGCCATAGACTTTGCAAATGTTCCAAAGTAAATATCGATGCCATCCTGACAACCTTGTTCTTCACCTGTTCCTGCACCGGTTTTTCCCATCGTTCCAAAACCATGTGCATCATCAACAAATAAGCGGAATAAAAATTTCTTCTTCAGTGCAACTATTTCTTTTAAAAAGCCCTGATCACCACTCATTCCAAAAACACCTTCTGTAATAACCATGATACCACCAGTAGTTCCTTCTACAAGTTTGGCAGCACGCTCAAGTTGTTTTTCAAGTGATGTCATATCATTATGAGGATAAACAAATCTTTTCCCCATATGTAAACGCAGACCATCAAAAATGCAGGCATGCGATTCACTGTCATATACTATTACATCATGTCTGTCAACCAAAGCATCAATTGCACTTACCATTCCCTGGTATCCGAAATTCAAAAGAATGGTATCTTCTTTATTCATAAAAGAAGATAATTCACTTTCCAGTTGTTCGTGTTGATTACTGTTACCACTCATCATACGTGCACCCATTGGTAATGCAAGTCCAAATTCTGCTGCGGCTTCTGCATCTACTTTACGAACTTCCGGATGATTTGCCAGACCCAGATAATTGTTTAATGACCACACGAGACGTTCTTTGCCACGGAAAATCATTTTATTGGAAATATCACCTTCTAATTTCGGGAATGTAAAATAACCATGTGCATCTTTTGCATGCATTCCTAGCGGACCTCTGTTTTCCCTTATCTTTTCGAAAATATCTTTCATCGAATTTTTACTTCTGCGTTTTCGTTGATTTTATATTTGTGTATTCCGCATCAATTATGGTGACCGAAATATCAGCACAAAAATAAAACTAATATCTCATATAACAATAATGTTTTCAACACTTCGTTGTTAATGTGCCTGATATATAAATACACTCTGTAATTACTGTTTTTTTCTACATTTGCACAATGTCCACAACAATGAAAACTATTTCTTTAATGTTAATTACAACAGTGATTTTGTTCACATCATGTAGTAATTATCAACGCGTATTGAAAGGAAGTGATATGAATCTGAAGTTCGAAACTGCAGAAAAATATTATCAGAAAGAAGAATATTATCGCGCATTACAACTGCTTGAAGAACTCATGGTTGTTTATCGTGGTACTGAAAAAGGTGAAAAGGTTTATTACTACTACGCATATTGCAATTATCATATCGGTGATTTTGTAATGGCATCATATCATTTCAATAATTTTCTTCTCACTTATCCGAATAGCACTTATTCAGAAGAAGTGCAGTTTCAGTATGCATATTGTTATTATCTTGATTCTCCGGTTCCAAGTCTTGATCAAACAAGTTCGATTGATGCAATAGATAAATTTCAATTGTTTGTAAACCGTTATCCGAAAAGTGAAAAGGTAGAACAGGCAAATAATCTCATTGATGAATTGCGATTGAAACTAGAGATAAAAGCATTCAATAATGCAAAGCTTTATTACAAAACCGAAAACTATAAAGCTGCAATTACTGCTCTTCAAAATGTAGTTGTTCAGTTTCCGGCAGCCATTTTTAAAGAAGAAATTTACTACCTCGTTTTCCGCTCATCTTATCTTTATGCAATCAATAGTGTAGATTCAAAACTTTTGCAACGATTAAAAGATGCACGCGAAAATTACCTTCGCCTTGTTGATGCTTTTCCACAAAGCAAATATCTGCAGGATGCCGAAAGAGCATATAACAATGTTACAGAAGAACTGAAGAAGAGAGATCCTGTTTCTTTGAATAACTGATAACTCACTTTATTTCATTCCACCGTTATCAGGTGTTATTGTCTTTTTCAATTTTGAAATTAATTTTCATGTAACAGTTCGATCTCTTTTCAAATTGTGTTTTTCATTTTATCCGGAGATTTTGATGTTGTGAAACAGAATTGTTACATTGATTGATTGATTGTTTACATGAATTTTGTGTAGTTGTAACCATTACATGATTTTAGTTTCAAGTATTCAGACATAACTCTCAAGTATAAGTTGAAGCGGATGAAGTTGCCTGGATTCTTTTGGTTAATCATTACAGGATTTAAGAATACATATTATTTGTTGATGATAAGTGCATTTATTATGGTGATTAAAATTCCTGTTCCGGTAAATACTGATCAATGCTTATAGTAATCCATTAATAGGATGAACGGATTTTATTATGAATAACACCTGACTGCGAACCAGGATATTCGTATTTTATAGGGAGTGAATAGCATCTTTTCAATTAGCCAGTCATTGAAATATTGGAATTTCATTGGGATAAGTAGTTTTTTCAGGGTTATAATTGCTGATTTTCGATTTAATTCACTACAATTTGTTATCTTCACCGCCTCAAATAAAAGGGTTGATTATATAATACTTACCCTTATAAATAACAGAAATGGCAACGTATAAATCATCAACAAACACCACCATTACCCGCGACCTGGTAAATTTTGAAGAGAAGACAGCAAATGTTTATGAAACACTGGCGGTTTTAGCGAAGCGTGCAAATCACATTTCATCAGAGTTAAAAGAAGAGTTGACTGAGAAACTTTCTGAGTTTGCCAGTATCAGCGATAACCTGGAAGAAATATTTGAAAACAGGGAACAGATTGAGATTTCCAAATATTACGAGCGTCTTCCAAAGGCATCGTTAATTGCTATCCAGGAATATCTTGATGGTAAAATTTATCACAGAAATCCTGCAAAGGAAAATCAATCGTGAAATTAAGTGGTAAAAAAATTATCTTAGGTGTAACCGGAAGTATTGCTGCCTATAAAGCAGTTGAACTTTGCAGGTTGCTTATTAAAGAAGGTGCCGGGGTGAAAGTTGTTATGACTTCCCCGGCATCTGATTTTATTACTCCACTTACTTTGTCTGTTGTTTCGAAAAATCAAGTGTATACTGATTTTAAAAATGAATTGCATAACTGGAACAATCATGTGGAGTTAGGATTGTGGGCTGACCTTTTTCTCATAGCACCCGCTACAGCAAATACAATTTCAAAAATGGCAAATGGTGCATGCGATAATTTTTTACTCGCTACATATTTATCTGCGCGTTGTAAGGTAATGATTGCTCCTGCAATGGATCATGATATGTATCTGCATGAAGCAACACAATCAAATCTTACTCAATTGAGAAACAGGAAACATATTATTGTTGGTCCTGCAAAAGGTGAATTGGCAAGTGGATTAAATGGTGAAGGAAGAATGGAAGAACCAGAAATTATTCTTAATGCAGTCAGTAGTTTTTTTTTGCGCAGTGATGAATTAAAAGGAAAACATGTTTTAGTAACTGCCGGTCCTACTCGAGAAGCAATCGATCCAGTGAGATTTATCAGTAACCGTTCATCAGGTAAAATGGGATTTGCTATTGCTGAAGAATTACAGAATAGAGGTGCTGATGTTACATTGATTGCAGGTCCGAATATCTTGAACAGACCAGATAATATTACTTATGTAGAAGTTGAGTCAGCATCTGAAATGCATGAGGAATGCCAGAAGTTTTTCAAAAAATCAGATATCATTATAATGTCTGCAGCAGTTGCTGACTTCACACCGGAAGTTAAAGCGGTTCATAAAATAAAGAAAGGAAATACTTCTTCAAGTATTCCGTTATCACCAACGGTTGATATACTTGCTGAAATGGGAAAGCAGAAATCGGATGATCAGTTTCTCACAGGCTTTGCACTGGAAACAGAAAATGAACTTCAGAATGCAACTGATAAACTGAAAAGAAAAAACCTTGACCTCATTGTATTGAATACTTTAGCAGATGCCGGAGCCGGCTTCGAAATGAATACCAATAAAGTAACCCTTATCGACAAAAAGGAAAGAGTTACACAATATGAATTGAAAAGTAAAATAGAAGTAGCAACTGATATTGTAAATAAAATTATTGAATTATCTCATGCGTAAAATAATCTGTAGTCTGTTAATGCTGATGACGTTTAATTACGTTGATGCACAGGAATTGAATTGCACTGTAAATGTAATATCACCACGAATACAGGGAAGTGATAAAAAGATTTTTACTACACTTCAGCAGAGTATTATTGAATTTATGAATTCCACCAAGTGGACAAATGATAAATACCGGACAGAAGAAAAAATTGACTGTAATATTCAGATTGAAGTTACAGAGCGAACATCAACCGATGAATTTAAAGGAACACTACAAATTACATCACGTCGCCCTGTTTATAAAGCAGATTACAATTCACCAATATTGAATGTAAAGGATAATGATTTTAATTTCCGCTATATTGAATTTCAAACACTGGAGTTCAATGAGAGTGGTGCTAATCAGAATCTGGTTGCCATGCTTGCTTATTATGCTTACCTGGTTTTAGGAATGGATTACGATAGTTTTTCATCATTAGGTGGTACACCATATTTTCAAAAAATGCAGACTATTGTTGCGAATATGCAGAATGCACCGGAATCGGGATGGCGTTCCTTCGAACCTAATCAGCGTAACAGATATTGGATAAGTGAGAATATTAATAATCCCGTTTACCGTCCGATACGTACTATGTTTTATGCATACCACAGAAACGGGTTAGATGTTCTTCAGGATAAAAAAGACGAAGGATTGCGTGCTATTGCTGCATCTGTTGAAGGACTGAAAAAAGTGCATGCTGAAAAACCTATTTCACCATTTATGCAATTAGTTTTTGATGCGAAAGCTGATGAAGTGGTGAACATGTTTAGTGGTGCACCCAATGAAATAAAAGCAATTGCAAAAGAAACGCTGGATGAAATTAATCCTTCCAATTCAGGAAAGTATTTAAAGATTACGGAAGGGAATAATTGATTGTATTTTTGTAGCACTTCAAAGTTGCCATGCTTAAAAAACTATCAGTCAGGAATTATATTTTAATTGATGAGCTGGATATCCATTTTACCAATGGGTTAACAATAATAACCGGAGAAACAGGAGCAGGAAAATCTATTTTACTGGGTGCTTTATCAATGATACTGGGCCAGCGCGCAGATGCCGGTGCATTACTCGACAAGAAAAAAAAGTGCATTATTGAAGGAGTATTTTTAATAAAAGATTAT
The DNA here is from genome assembly GCA_040007375.1 of Bacteroidota bacterium. Classification (GTDB taxonomy): domain Bacteria; phylum Bacteroidota; class Bacteroidia; order AKYH767-A; family OLB10; genus JANOXC01. The sequence goes on from JBDTVD010000001.1 coordinate 9,651, forward strand.
CCTCTTCAGAATTTTTTTGCAGATAATGAACTTGACTATGAAGAGGAAACCTGTTTAAGAAGAGAAATTACTCCTGAAGGAAAATCACGTGCATTTATAAATGATACTCCTGTAAATTTAAGTTTACTGCGCGAACTGGCAGATACATTAGTGGATATTCATTCACAGCATGAAACATTAACACTTGCTAATAGCACTTTTCAGCTTTCTGTTACAGATGCATTTGCTGATAATGGCAAGAAGCTTATCACTTATAAAAAATTATATACTGTTTACCGGAATCTGAAAAAGGAACTGGAACAACTGAAAGCAGCAGAATTAAAAGCAAAAGCAGATATTGATTATTTCCAGTTTCAGTTTAATGAACTGGAGGAAGCTAAATTGAAATCCGGTGAGGTGGAATCACTGGAAACAGAATTACAATCGCTCACACATGCTGAAGAAATCAAGCAACAGTTAAATACTGCTTCACAAATTCTTTCCGGTGAGGATGAAAATATTCTGCAGCGTATTTCAACTGTTGGAAGTACTTTATCACAGGTTTCGAAATTTGATAAGAGTTATGAGGATCTTTCATCACGTATTAAAAGTGTATTGCTGGAATTGAAAGATATTAATGCAGAAGCAGAGCAGTTAAGTGAGCAGGTGCGTTTTGATCCGATGCGTGCAGATATTGTGAATGAAAGACTGAATATTATTTATCGTCTGCAGCAGAAACATCATTTGAATTCGGTGGATGATTTGTTGCAATTGCAGTCTGATCTTCAGGAAAAATTATCAGGTATTGGTTCGCTTGAACTACAGATTGAAAAAATGGAAGTTGAAGTGACAAAGCAATTCGCAGCAGTAATTAAACTGGCAAAAGAAATATCTATAGCAAGAAAAAAAGTGCTTCCCGAAATTGAAAAATCTGTAAAAAAACTCACTGCTGAAATGGCCATGCCGAATGCTGAATTAAAAGTAGAACAGCAGATTGGTGATGATCAATCAGCAGGGCAGGATGGAATTGACAAAATCACTTTCCTGTTTTCTGCAAATAAAGGTGGTGATTTTAAAGAGCTGGGTAAAGTTGCTTCTGGTGGAGAATTGTCACGACTGATGCTTGCTATTAAATCATTAATGGCCGGACTTACTTCTTTACCTACAATTATATTTGATGAAATTGATACAGGTATTTCCGGAGAAGTTGCAGCAAGAGTAGGAGGTATCATGCAGGAAATTTCCAGGCAGCACCAGGTTATTGCAATTACACATCTCCCACAAATTGCAGGTAAAGGTTCTTCTCATTTAATAGTATATAAAACCGATACTAAAACAGGAACAAGAACGAGCATGCGCATCCTTACTGAAGAAGAACGGATCAATGAAATTGCACGCATGCTGAGTGGTAATAAAATTTCCGGAGCTGCCATTGAACACGCAAAGGAATTGCTTGAATGAATTAGCCAATTTTGTTGATTAGCCAATTAGACAATGAAGGAAATAATCCACTTGGTACTGGCTACTATATACTAGATACTATTTTCCATTAAATTCGTAGCATCTAAAATCAAACCTATGTCATATAATTTACTGAAAGGAAAACGAGGAATCATCTTCGGAGCTTTGGATCCCAATTCTATTGCATGGAAAGTTGCAGAACGTTGTCATGCTGAAGGTGCTGTTTTTACATTAACAAATGCTCCTGTTGCTATGCGTATGGGTGCAATTAATGAACTGGCCAAACAATGCAATGCAGAAGTAATTGGTGCAGATGCAACATCAATTCCTGATCTGGAAAATCTATTTACAAAATCGATGGAAGGATTGAGAGGTAAAATTGATTTTGTACTTCACAGCATTGGTATGTCACCTAATGTAAGAAAGGGGAAAATATATACTGATCTTGATTACGAATATTATCACAAAACAATTGACATCTCTGCAATGTCGTTGCATAAGGTTTTACAAACTGCAATGAAGCTTGATGCAATTAATGACTGGGGAAGTGTAGTTGCATTAACATATATAGCATCACAACGCGTATTCCCTGATTATGGTGATATGGCTGATGCAAAGTCAATGCTGGAAAGTATTTCCCGCAGTTTCGGGTATCAATATGGTATGAAGAAGAAAGTACGTGTGAATACGATTTCACAATCACCAACAAAAACAACTGCAGGAAGTGGCGTAAAGGGATTTGATGCATTTTATAATTATGCTGATGCTACTTCTCCACTGGGGAATGCAAGTGCTGATGCATGCGCAGATTATACCATCACTTTATTTTCTGATCTCACTAAAATGGTAACAATGCAAAACCTGTTTCATGATGGTGGTTTTTCATTTACAGGTGTGAGTAATGCAGTGATGGAAAAATTCGGCAGCTGATATTTAGTTGTGAGCTATGAGCTTTGAGTCCGAAGTGATTCCTTCTTCGCTTGAAAAAAGCTACGATGGATAAAATAGTTCGGAGTTCGGAGTAAAAAGTAAATAATTGTTAGGAGTTAGTGGAAATGTAATTCAAGATTCAACATTCATCATTTAATATTCAACATTCTTTTAGTATTTAATCACCTAATCACTTAGTCATTTAATCACACAAAAAAGCCCCGCGTATTTCGCGGGGCTTTTTTGTTAACAGTAATATATATTAATTACTCATCATTCTTTTTTGCACCAGCTTCCATCTCACTCTTCAAAGTTGCTAAAGCTTCAATATCACCAAGAGTAGATTTCTCCTGAGTATCTTTTATCTTCTTAACAGCTTTTGCAGTAGTATTAACTTCTTTTTCTTTCTCTGCATTTTCTACATCACGGGCAGCACGGTTTTTCTCTTCATTCAAACGTGAGTGAGAAGCAACTATACGTTTATTCTCTTTGTTGAATTCAATGATACGGAAGCTCATTGATTCACCTTCACGTGCAGGAGTTCCATCTTCTTTCATCAGCTGACGGTAAGGAGCAAATGCTTCTACACCATAAGTATTAAAGATTACAGGAGCACCTTTATCAGTTACTTTTCCAACTACACCATCATGAATACTTCCAAGAGTGAAGATGGTCTCATAAGTTTCCCACGGATTATCTTCCAGTTGTTTATGTCCAAGACTTAAACGACGGTTTTCCACATCCACTTCCAGTACGATTACTTCTAACTCTTCACCAATCTTAGTGAACTCCGCAGGATGTTTTATTTTCTTGCTCCAGCTCAAATCAGAAATATGAATTAAACCATCAATACCTTCTTCCAATTCTACAAACACACCAAAGTTGGTGAAGTTCCGCACCTTTGAATTATGTTTTGAACCAACAGGATATTTCTCGGTGATATTTCCCCATGGATCAGGCATCAGTTGTTTTATACCTAAAGAGATTTTACGCTCATCACGATCAATTGATAACACTACACCTTCTACTTCATCTCCAATTTTCATGAAATCCTGAGGACTTCTCAAGTGCTGTGACCAGCTCATTTCAGAAACGTGAATCAAACCTTCAACACCTGGTATAATTTCAACAAATGCACCGTAATCAGTAAGAACAACAACTTTACCTTTCACTTTATCTCCCACTTTAATATTGGCATCAAGCGACTCCCAAGGATGTGAAGTAAGCTGTTTCAGACCAAGAGCAATTCTTTTCTTCTCATCATCAAAATCCAGAATAACAACATTGATCTTCTGGTCAAGTTGTAATACTTCTTCCGGATGATTGATACGTCCCCAGCTGATATCAGTGATGTGTAATAAACCATCAACACCACCAAGATCCATGAACACACCATAAGAAGTAATGTTCTTTACTGTTCCTTCCAGAACCTGGCCTTTCTCCAGTTTCGACATGATCTCTACTTTTTGTTTTTCGAGTTCATTTTCGATAAGCACCTTGTGAGAAACCACAACGTTCTTAAATTCCTGGTTGATCTTTACGATCTTAAATTCCATCGTCTTACCAACAAAAATGTCGTAATCACGAATCGGTTTCACATCAATTTGTGAACCTGGTAAGAATGCTTCGATACCAAACACATCAACGATAAGACCACCTTTTGTACGGCATTTTACAAAGCCTGTGATCACCTCATCTTTAGTAAGTGAATCATTCACACGCTCCCATGATTTCAGGGCACGTGCTCTTTTGTGAGAAAGTAACAGCTGACCGTTTTTGTCTTCTGCTGTTTCCACATAAACTTCCACCTGATCTCCGGATTTCAGATCAGGCATATGACGGAATTCTGCCAGAGGAACCATACCATCACTTTTGTAACCAATGTTGATTACGGCTTCCTTGCTGGTGAGTCCAATTACGGTTCCCATCACAATCTGGTGTTCGAGGATCTGATTCAGCTTGGCATCATAAAGTGATTCCAGGCGAAGACGATCTTCTCCCTTGTAAGTCTCAAAGGACTTACCTGTATTATCCCAATCAAAATCATTAGGATCGGGTACTGCTAATTTAATTGCGGAGTTTTTCTCCATATCTGTTGTTGTAACCATCTGAGTTATAAAGGTAAGCGGAACCTGCCTTTCCTTTTTTTTAAAAGGGACGCAAATCTAGCAGAATAGATTGAAAATAACAACAATAAAGTAAAAAAACCGGAGAAGAAAATGAGAGTATAAACTGACCCTGCTGAATCCTACATTTGCTAGACTAAAACCAACATGTCCGACTATCATTTTCTAACCTATAATGACTTCTTTTTGCCTTACCGGATATCTGGCAATGGACCTGAGATGCTGCTTGCATTTCATGGTTTTGGAGTTGATGGTTCCGACTTTTTCGGATTAACTGAATTCCTGGGAGAGCAATACACGTTATATATTTTTGATCTGTTTTATCATGGAGAGAAATCAATAAGCCTTGAAAAGGAATTACCACCGGCAGATCCTTCAATTATGGCCCACCTGATTGAAAAATTACTCTGGCAAAACCGACGTGTGAAATTTTCCATAGTTGGTTATAGTATGGGAGGAAGGATTTCACTTTGCCTGTTACAAAAACTTCCACACAGAATAAGTGAGATTTTTCTAATTGCACCTGATGGATTGAAAAGAGCCTTGCACGAGGATTTTGTAACAGAAACACTGATCGGAGATTATATATATAGAAGGATAATCAAAAATCCCAATACGTTATTTGCTCTGGTAAAATTTCTGGGTTCAATGAAATTATTAAGTCAGAAGATGATGCAGTTTATCCTTGCAAATTTATCGGACCAGCAGAAACGAATACGAATTTACAGAACCTGGAAGGTGTTCCGGAATCAGAAACCTGATCTGAAAGTGGTTGCACATTATCTTAATACAAGAAAAATACGTTTAGAACTTATATTTGGTAAATACGATCAGATTATAAAACCAGTGCTGGCAGAAAGGTTAATCAGGAAGCTGAAACATAAACCGGAGTTACATCTTCTTGATAGTGGCCACCTGTTATTAAGTAAAGCAGAACAGATATCTAAGATAATTTTAAAAGGTTGATTACATAAGGAAAATCATGCTCAGCATTATCATCAGCATAATGGATTCCTCTGCTACAAACAGTAATACCTGCGATGTTGACAAACGATATGGCGATCTGTTTTTCTCATCTGCCATGTGATTAAAAATTATTCCTTCATTGATTGGTTGCATGATCTACAATATTGCTCCGGCATTGTTGAGTAAATTGTTGAAAGAAAAGAAAACCTTACAGGTGTATCACCTGTTTTAAATAGTTGCTTTGCAAGGGACATGAATATATCTGATCACTCCTGAAAATATTAAATACTATGCAGACACATAAAGTGATCTTTGTACTCGGCGCACCACGTTCAGGAACTACATTGCTGATAAATATGCTGGTGATGAATCAGTCGAAGATTTATGGTTATTTTGGAGAGTCGCAGTTTTATACCACAACTTATCGGAAACCTTACACGGTGGATACTTTTCTGAACGATCGTTATTTTAAAGCAATCATTAACGAAGAAGAAACTAAAACTATATTCAGCAGATCAAAAGATCATATCGAGTTTTTTAAGAATACAATTGAGCATTGTCTGCAACGTGAAGGCAAGAATATTTTTGCAGAGAAAAGTCCGATGCATACGTTGTTTTATAAAGATATTCTGAATGATTTTCCCAATGCAGAGTTTATGATCATTCACAGAAATTTCTGCGCCAATGTGCAATCCATTGCATTTACACGCTGGATACCACTTGCCAGTGATGTGATGCCTACTTTCATAAAAGAAAATAAAACAGTACGTTATTTCTTTGCAACATTGTTATTCTATCATTACTGGAAATTATGCAAAGTGGTAGAGCAACATCCTGCCTGTAAACTTTCACTTCAATATGAGGACATCATTATGGAAAAAGTGAATGTAAGGGAAGAATTGAAGAAAGCTTTGGGATTTGAACCTGATGAAGTATTTGTATCACGCCCGTTTTCTGATGCAGTAACACATAAGAATTATAGTTTTGATACTTCACGTGTGGAAGATTACAAAAATAAAATGCCGAAATCTATTCAGAATTTTATCAATTCCGTTTTTCAACCATCAGGATTATGGCAACATTTAACAGGAGGATTTATCCGCTATTTTATTTTTGAACCAGTTGAGATATTAAAAAAGCTGGCTGGTAAAAAATGATCAGTGATAGTCGCTGATTTTAATCTTCTTATTGCAGAAAGAAATTTCATTTTCTAAATCATTCGAACAAACAATAACTGTTTTGTCTTTTGTAAATTCAGCAATGAGTTGTGCATAAAAATGGTTTCCTGATTCATCAAGATTTGTTAATGGCTCATCCAGCAATAATAATGGCACATCAGTTAAAATAGTGCATGCCAGTTTTAATCGCTGTTTCATTCCTGATGAATAACTGCTGATAGACTGCTTTGCATATTCATTTAAGCTGCACATAGAAATAATTTCTTCCGGCGAAAGTGCATTGATCATCTTTTTATGTTCTCCGTAAAATTTTAAAAATTCAGAAGCAGTAAATTCTTCAATGATATCAATGTAAGGTGCTGTCCAGGCAAGATGTTGAAACCAGTTATCTGCAGGAATTTCACTACCACCCACAGTCATTTTAATCTGACCTTCTGTTGCACGCATATGACCGGAAATTAATTGAAGCAAAGTTGATTTTCCACTTCCGTTATTTCCTGTAACTGCAAGTTTATCACCTTTATGAAGAGAGAAATTTAAATTACGGAATAACCAGTGTTCACCAAAACGTTTTCCAAGGCCGACTGACTGAATGGTTGCCACAATCGTTATTCTTCTTCCTGGCCTTCTGTAAAACCACGCATAATTCCTTTCGGTGAATCTTTTACAAACTGTATAATTTCATCACGTAAAGGTGATGCTTCCAGTTCTGTTTCGATTGCCGACATTGCTTTGTTTACTGAATATCCTTTTAAAAATAATATTCTGTAAATTTCCTGTATGAGTGTTATAGAATCATCACTGTAACCACGACGACGCAAGCCTACAGAATTAACACCTGCGTACGAAATTGGTTCGCGTGCAGCTTTTGTAAATGGAGGAACATTTTTTCTAACGAGTGTACCACCTGCAATAAAACTGTGTGCACCAATTCTTAAAAATTGTGCAACAGCAACCATTCCTTCCAGTATCGCATAATCATCAATGGTAACATGCCCTGCAAGATTTACACTGTTTGCCAGAATGATATTGTTACCAAGCATACAATCATGAGCAACATGTGCATATGCCATCAACAAACAATTGCTACCAATTACTGTTTTATTTTTATCAGTGGTTCCGCGATTTACAGTAACACATTCTCTGATGGTTGTGTGATCACCGATTTCTGCTGTTGTAACTTCACCTTTGAATTTTAAATCCTGTGGAATAGCACTTATAACTGCTCCGGGAAATATTCTGCATTCTTTACCAATTCTTGCTCCATCAAAAATAATTGCATGCGGACCGATCCAACTGCCATCACCAATAACTACATCAGCATATATAACTGCAAATGGTTCTATGGTTACATCGTTTCCAATTTTTGCTGATGGATGTATGCTTGCAAGTGGTGAAATCATCTCAGTTTTTCTTTACAATTTGAGCAAGCATCTCCGCTTCCATAACAACTTTATCACCTACTAAAGCTTCACCTCTCATATGGCAAAGTCCGCGTCGGATAGGAGTGATTAATTCAAGATGAAACACCAATGTATCTCCCGGAATTACTTTCTGCTTAAATCGTGCTTCGGTAATTTTCATAAAATAGGTTAAGTAATTTTCCGGATCCGGAACAGTACCTAAGATGAGCATTCCACCGGTTTGTGCCATCGCTTCAATTTGTAATACACCAGGCATAATTGGGTTATCAGGAAAATGTCCCTGGAAAAACCATTCATTCATCGTTACATTTTTTACTCCTACAACATGCTGATCAGAGATCTCTGTAATTTTATCAATAAGAAGAAAAGGATATTTATGAGGTAACATTTTAGAGATCTTGTTAATGTCAGCAACAGCAGGTGCCGAAGGATCAAAATGTCTTTTATTTACTGTTGTACCTTTAATATGTGCTTTTATTTTTTTTGCGAAATCAACATTGGCCGCATGTCCTGGTCGTGCAGCAAGAATATGACCCTGTATATGCTGACCAATTAATGCAAGATCACCAATGATATCTAAAAGTTTATGACGTGCAGGTTCATTTTGAAAATGTAACTGCACATTATTTAATATTCCTTTTTCTTTAATCTGCACACTTGGTTTGCCAAACAGTTTAGCAAGCTCATCCAGTTTTTCCTGGCTGATTGGTTTATCTACAACAACGATTGCATTATTCAGATCACCACCTTTAATAAGATTGTGTTTCACCAGCATTTCCAGTTCATGCAAAAAACAAAATGTACGGCATGTTGAAATCCCATCTTTAAATTCTGAGATCTTATGCAGCTGAGCATGTTGTGTTCCTAAAACCGGACTGTTATAATCAACCATCACCGTGATCCTGTAATCAGGACTTGGAACGGCAAGCATTTCAACATTACGTGCAGGCTCTTCAAGAGTAATATTTTCATCCAGCACATACACTTTACGATTTGCATTCTGCTCTGTAATTCCTGCAGTTAATAATGCATCAACAAAAGGACGTGAACTTCCATCCATTATCGGAACTTCAGGGCCATCCAGTTGTATTAATATATTATCCAGTTCAAGACCAACCAGTGCAGCAAGAGCATGTTCAGTGGTACTTACTTTAGCACCATTCTGCATTAATGTTGTTCCTCTTGAAGTATCAACTACATTATCCACATCAGCATCAATAATTGGTTTACCTTCCAGATCAATTCTCTGGAATTTATACCAGTGATTTTCCGGTGCAGGCAGAAAAGTCATCGTAACCTTTTCACCGGTATGAAGACCGACACCAGAAACAGAAACAGCTTTTTTTATAGTGGTTTGCTTGCTTGACATACTTTCTTAAAATGAAAGAACTTTATTTTTTTAATGCAGCCAGTTCCTTCTCAAGGGCTGCTATTTTTTTCTCCAGTTCAGGTAACTTGCGGAATACTACATATGTTCTTTTATATTCGCCTATACCAAAAGAAGGAGATCCCTGTACAATTTCATTTTCATTCAGAATAGAAGCACCAACTCCTGATTGTGCTGCTATTTTCACTCCATCGGCAATAGTAATATGTCCTACGATTCCAACCTGTCCGCCAATCATACAGTTTTTACCAACCTTAGCAGATCCTGCAACACCTGACTGTCCGGCAATAACTGTGTTTTCGCCGATCTCTACATTGTGAGCAATCTGAATCAGGTTATCCAGTTTAACTCCTCTACGGATTATAGTTGATCCTAATGTTGCTCTATCAATAGCGGAGTTTGCACCAATATCAACATGGTCTTCAATAACCACATTACCAATCTGCGGAACCTTGCTATAATTATTATCGTGGTTCGGCTGAAAACCAAAACCATCAGCACCAATTACAGTTCCGGCATGAATAACACAATGTTTACCAATAATGCAATCAGAATAAATTTTTACTCCCTGGAACAAAGTGGTATCATCACCAATAACACAATTATCGCCAATATAACTGTTAGGATAAATCATAACACGATCGCCGATAATTACATTCTTTCCAATGTAACTGAAAGCACCAGCATAAATATCTTTTCCTGTTTTTGCAGATGGATCAATGAATACCTGTTCATCAATTCCCGTCTTATCACGACGCACCTTGTTATATAATTCCAGTAATTGTGCAAAAGCCTGATGTGGATTAGCTACTCTGATTAATGTAGAAGAAACAGGTTGTAAAGCAGTAAAATCATCTTTAACAATTACAATGCTTGCTTTTGTTGAATAGATGTGTGGTGTATAAACAGGATTAGCAAGAAAGGTAAGAGAGCCTGGCATTCCCTCTTCTATTTTTGAAAGTCTGGTTACTTTAGCTTCCTGGTCACCATCGATGGTACCATTAAGTAAATCTGCTATCTGCCGGGCTGTGAATTCCATTGCTGAATAAGTGGGCAAAGGTATTAAATGAGATGGAATGGCAAAGCAGCTGATCATAACACTTGTCCGATATAAATATTAAATCATATTTTTGTTTTCATGAACAAATATCAACGTACTGCAATCGCTCTTACTACGTGTCTGTTTTTCATAACCCAATTCATTGTGGCATCAGGAAATGAGCCTTCTGAAAAAGGAAAGATTCCCAACCTGTCAAATTATGGAATTACGGCTGAAGAATTTAAATCATTACCAGCCAGAGTACAGAAAAAAATACCATCCAGTCTGATGCAGTCTGATTCGTTATTGCTTTCAATTGTTTTAATGGCGGATAACAACAGTACTGATTATCCGAAACAGTTTGAAGTAGAAGGTGTAACCGGAAGTATCATTCAATCGAAAGGTGATGTGTATGAAGTAAGAGGAGCAGATAAAAAATTACTTGGAATGATTCACAAAAGCAAGGACGGTAAGAAAAGAACTGTTTGTAATGCTGATGGAATGGTTGTATATAATGATATGGGATTGGGTGGAGTAGCCTGGGTTGGCGTTGGTCTTGGAGGGATACTGGTTATTTATGGTATGTATTTTCTACTTTATTATCTTTTTTATACTGATGATGGCTCGAGGTAGGATTTCAGTTATTTAAGTTCTTCCAGGAAACAATAATAATTTTTCTCAACAGGTCTGCTTAATACAGCAACATCCATCTGATCGCTTACCTCTGTGAGTGTGCTTAATGTTCCGTCTTTATAAATAATCTTTATTTCTTCTTCGGCAGGATTATATGCACTGTTACTGATAGACCCAGTGAAAACAAAATAAGGTGCTTCATTTCTGCTGATTGAAAACAGTGACATTGCTTTCTGAGTTTTTTCTTCCAGCACATCAACTGCTAAAGGTTCTTTTTGAATTTTTATTTTATATAATCTCCTGTTCACCATTCCTGTACACAAACGCGACAGTATTACATCTTTATGATCTGCCCACACTTTTATTGCACTATATATATCGTAATCATCAAGTCGGGAATAAATGTTTAACGTATGGCTGTTTTCAAAATCCTTTTCAGTGATTGTATTTTTCAAAAAGAATTCCAGCACCGGTGATGCAAATAATTTTTCTCCGGATGCAGTAAGTTCTTTTGCACGTTCCATTATTTTCACCAGGAGTTGTTCAGCACCCAATACTGTTTTATGCAGATAAACCTGCCAGTACATAAGTCTCCTTGCCATAATAAATTTTTCAATGCTGTAAATTCCCTTTTCTTCAATCACCAGACTACCATTATGTAACTCCAGCATCTTAATAATACGTTGCGCTCCTATTTTACCTTCCAGCACTCCAGTATAAAAACTATCTCTGTTGAGGTAATCCAGTCTGTCCATATCCAGTTGGCTGCTTACCAGTTGGTGGAGGAATTTTTTATGATATTCATTTTTGAAAATACTGATGGCCATTTCAAGTGCATGATCAAACTCTTTATTAATAGCCTGCATAAAGAGCAATGATAACTTTTCGTGATTTACTTCAGCTATGGTATTTTCCAATGCATGAGAAAAAGGAGCATGACCCATATCGTGCAGCAGAATGGCAATATATACTGCCTTTGCTTCATCATTCGAAATCTCATGTCCTTTTGATCTTAATGTTTCCACTGCCTGCGTCATCAGATGCAAAGCACCCAAAGCATGATGCAGGCGTGTATGTAAAGCTCCGGGATAAACAAGATGGGTAAGTCCAAGCTGCCGGATACGTCTTAACCGCTGAAAGTAAGGATGTTCAATAAGATCATAAATAATTTCATCAGGCAATGTGATGAAACCATACACAGGGTCGTTGAAAATCTTTTTCTTATTCATAACACTAAACTAATTGAAGGTACCGTTAAGAGTGCCTGCCTACGACGACATTTTTCCGGTTGAAGTCAGCAAATATCGCTCATTGTTAGTTAATCACTTAAATTCATTCAAAATGGCAGTTACCTTTGCAACGAAGAAAATCAACCACATAACGGTAAATAATCAAGCCGACAGACCAACCACGATATATATGGATAAAATAAGTATTTTATGGACAGATGATGAAATAGACCTGTTAAAACCGCATGTTTTGTTTTTACAGGAGAAAGGATATGAAGTAAAAACTGCAACAAACGGACAGGATGCAATAGACCTTGTTACTAAACAGGATTTCGATATTATTTTTCTTGATGAAAACATGCCTGGCTTAAGTGGATTGGAAACACTTGTAAAAATTAAAAACCTGAAGTCGAATATTCCGGTTATTATGATTACCAAGAGTGAGGAAGAAGCCATCATGGAAGAAGCAATTGGAAGTAAGATTGCAGATTACCTGATTAAACCTGTTAATCCGAACCAGATATTATTATCACTGAAAAAAAACCTGGATAATAAAAGACTGGTTAGTGAAAAAACAACTTCAGCATATCAGCAGGAATTCAGGAATATAGGAATGACATTCAGTGATAAACTATCCTTTAACGAATGGGTTGATATATATAAAAAGCTGGTGTTCTGGGAAATTGAACTGGAGAAAACTTCAGATCAGAGTATGTATGATATTCTTTCCATGCAGAAGAATGAAGCCAATCAGTTGTTCTGCAAATTCGTGGAGAATAATTATCCGGGCTGGCTTAAAAATCCTGACACTGCGCCATTACTTTCTCACAACCTGATCAAACAAAAAGCATTGCCATTAGCTGATTCATCTGATGAACCGGTATTTTTTATTCTTATTGACAATCTGCGATATGATCAGTGGAAAACAATTCAGCCTATTATACTGGAGTATTTTAAAATGGATGAGGAAGATGCTTATTGCAGTATACTTCCCACTGCAACACAATATGCACGCAATGCAATATTTGCAGGACTGATGCCTTCTGAAATTGAAAAACGTTTTCCGAAATTATGGTTTAATGATGATGAGGAAGGAGGAAAGAATCTGCATGAGGAAGAATTCCTTGCTGACCAGTTACAACGTCATCGCAAAACATATAAATATTCTTATCATAAAATTACCAATTTTGAAGCAGGTAAAGATCTTGTTGATCAGATTCCAAATCTCTTCAAAAATAAATTCAATGCAATTGTTTACAATTTTGTAGATATGCTTTCACATGCGCGAACTGACATGCAGGTAATACGCGAACTGGCTGATGATGAAAAAGCATATCGCTCCATAACCTTAAGCTGGTTTGAACATTCTCCATTGCTTGAAATGCTTAAACGTATTGCATCAAAACCATGTAAAGTGATAATCACAACGGATCATGGAACCATACGGGTGAAGGAGGCTTCTAAATTAATTGGTGATAGAAATACAAATACCAATCTTCGATACAAGCAGGGAAAAAATATTACTTACGAAAAGAAAGATGTGCTGGAAATTAAAAATCCTTCTGATGTTTTTTTGCCAAAGATTAATGTAAGTCAAACGTTTGTTTTTGCTAAAGGAGATAAGTTTTTTGCTTACCCGAATAACTACAATTATTATGTGAGTCATTATAAGAATACCTTTCAGCATGGTGGAATTTCACAGGAGGAAATGATTATTCCGGTGATCACACTGCATAGCAAGACATAAGTAGCAAGACATAAGTATCAAGACTAAATTTTATTTTTGCTTCCTGACACCTGTCACTCATTGCTACGGACTCAAAGCTCACAGCCAGGAATATGATCTTTAAATATACATGTGTTCAGCCAGAAGAACTTAAGGAGATCGCTGTGAAGATGCTGGAGGATGCAGGCTCGCATAATTTTTTTGCGCTCTATGGAAATATGGGTGCTGGAAAAACTACTTTGGTTAAAGAGCTTTGTACTGTATTAGGTGCCCTTGATGTAGTGAGCAGTCCTACATATGCTATTATGAATGAATACCACACCAGGAGCGGAACGAGCATTTTTCATTTCGATTTTTATCGTCTGAAAAACATATCAGAAGCCTACGATCTGGGATATGAAAATTACTTTTTCAGTAATTCTTTCTGTTTTGTAGAATGGCCCGAAAAAATAGAAAGTTTGTTAGATTTCCCAAAAGCATCTATTTTTATCACTTCTGAAAACAACCAGCGAATTATAGAACTTCATACTGAAGATCAGCAGCAACCATAATTTTTAATGTAAGCTGCATTCAGAATCAGGTGATGCGTTTGCAGTACTACTAAAATATGTCGAAAAAAATCAGCGGTTTTACAGCATTGGCACAACAGGGTGTACTAATGCCTCAGGAGTCAGTTCTTGAAATAAGCAAGCTGAAGAAAGAATTATATATAGGTATTCCTAAGGAAACATCCTTTCAGGAAAACCGTGTTCCCTTAGTACCTGAGTCGGTTGCTTTACTGGTAAGTAATGGTCATGATATATTGATTGAAACCGGTACAGGAAATAATGCACATTTTACTGATAGTGATTACAGCGAGGCAGGTGCACAGATTGCTTATACTGCTGATGAAGTTTACCAGAAATGTGCGCTTGTGCTGAAGGTTGCTCCTCCATCTGTAGAAGAGCTGGATAAATTTAAAGACAAGCAATGTCTGATGTCCATTCTTCAAATTGGAATGCAGCCGGAAGGATATATAAATAAACTCAGCTCAAAAAAAATTACCGCACTTGCTTATGAATATATAAAGGATGAAACAGATTTATATCCTGTTATCCAGGCAATGAGTGAAATAGTGGGAAGTGCTGCCATACTTATTGCCAGTGAATATATGAGTAACACTACAGGTGGAAAAGGAGAGTTGCTTGGTGGTGTATCTGGTATTCCACCTACAGAAGTGGTGATACTTGGCGCAGGAACTGTTGGTGAATATGCTGCACGTGCTGCTTTAGGTTTAGGTGCAAGTGTGAAGATTTTTGATAACTCTCTTTATAAATTAAGGAGACTGCAGAAAAATCTTGGATCACGTATATATACATCTACACTGAATCCTTCTGTACTATTAAAATCATTACGTACATGTGATGTAGCCATCGGTGCCATACTTGGTAAAGAAGGAAGATCACCAATTGTTGTTACAGAAGAAATGGTAAGTGAAATGCGTTTTGGTTCTGTGGTGATTGATGTAAGTATTGATCAGGGCGGATGTTTTGAAACCAGTGAAGTAACCAATCATAATAATCCTACTTTCAGAAAATACGGTGTTATTCATTATTGTGTTCCTAATATAGCATCACGTGTTGCCCGTACTGCATCCTGTGCACTCAGCAATATCTTTACACCAATACTTTTAAATATGGGTGATGAAGGCGGAATGGATGAACTGCTCTGGAAAGATATATATGCACGTAACTCTGCTTATTTATACAGAGGAACAGTAACCAATAAATACGTTGCTGAATTGTGCAATCTCCCTTACAGGGATTTAAATATGCTGATGGCATCACGGTTTTAAATTGGTGCTGAGTGCTGGGTGCTGAGTGCTGAGTCTTTAAGATTGTTTTTTCAATGCAAGCCATTCTTTCTATAGTAATAGGAAGGTTTCCAATCCTCGCTCGAAATAATATTTGGTTTTAACTCCGAACTTCGAACTCCCAACTACCAACAACCTCTTCAATATCAATCGTCAATGCACATTTAAAATGTCCTTCCGGGCAGGATGCATAGCCATGTAATCCACAAGGTCTGCAATCAAGTTTTACTTTTGTTTCAACGATGGAAGAATTGTCTGACAATGGTCCGAAACCAAATGCTGGAACAGTTGAACAATAGATAGCAGTAACAGGTGCGTTCATTGCAGAAGCAATATGTAAAGGTGCAGAGTCATTTACATAATTCATACTGGCATCTTTCATTAAGGCTGCCGTTTGTAAAATGCTCAGGTCACCAGCCAGATTTTTAGCCGCAGCAACATCTGCATCCAGAATTATTTCATCACATAACTTTCTGTCAGCAGGAGATCCTAACAGGTAGATGTTGCTTTTTTTTTTAAATGATAAATGCCTTATCAATTCAACCCATTTCTCTTTGGGAAACTGCTTGGTAAACCATACCGATGCAGGAGCAATGCATATATAATCTCCTGTTTTGAAATTTGCAACTTTGTCAAAATCGGTTGTGGAGGGATAGAGTTTTGGGCGAACAGGTTTATTATCCGTAATGGATTCCACCAGCATGATGTTGCGTTCCACTTCATGCTTATTGCCAGTGGCATTTATTTCGTGATGAATTTTCTTTTCAAAAAAAACAGAGAAAGGATTTTTATCATACCCAATTGTATGTTTTGCATTACCTGCAACAGTAACTAATCCGGAAGCAGCAAAGCGTTGCAGGTTTATTATATAATCGTATTTCTTATTTCGTATTCTGCTGATAAGAGAAAACAGATTTCTGTATTTATTATTCTTCTTATCCCAGATCAATACTTCTTCAATAAATGGATGATTTTCCAGCACCTGTTCATTCCCTTTTCTCAACAGAAAATCGATGGAAGATTCCGGGTAAAAATGATGTAGTTTTTCGACTAATGAAGTAGCCAGAATTACATCTCCCAGGAATGCTGTTTGAATGAGTAGTATTTTCACTTAATATATATCATCTTCATGCAACAAAAACAGATAAAAATTACTTCTGTTAATGTGTTGCAATTTTTAAGATTGTTTTACCAATTGAATATCACAACTTATATATACATCATCTGAAACAAGTAATCCACCTGCTTCCAAAGCAGTATTCCAGGTGAGTTCCCAGTCTTTTCTGCTGATCTTTCCATTCATGGTAAATCCGGCTTTGTGGTTTCCCCATGGATCTCTCAGAATACCACCAAATTCCACATCCAGTTTAATGCGTTTGGTGATGCCTTTAATTGTTAAATCACCATACAATTCATAACTGCCATCATTGTCAACGTTCTCATAAGTATTCGCTATAAATGTAATTTGCTTATGATTTTCAACATCAAAAAAATCAGCACTACGCATGTGTG
The DNA here is from genome assembly GCA_040007375.1 of Bacteroidota bacterium. Taxonomy (GTDB): domain Bacteria; phylum Bacteroidota; class Bacteroidia; order AKYH767-A; family OLB10; genus JANOXC01. The sequence goes on from JBDTVD010000001.1 coordinate 27,093, forward strand.
CATCACGATCAGGACTACCCGTACTTACCGATGAAGGATCCATCCAGAAATCAACTTCTGCCGTCATAAAATCTTCGTTAGTAGTATAAATGCTTGCATCATATTTAGTAAAAACACCTTTCACATTTGTGATCATCATATGTTTTACTTTGAATGAAACTTCACTGTGTGCAGGATCGATGCTCCATTTTACTTTTGTTATATTTTCCGTTTCCATCATATTTGGTTTTTTAATTTATATATATAATCTGAAGGTGATTGATTGAATTACCTTAATCACTTCTGCAATGCCTTTCTTCTCTTTTTTTCTGCGAGAATGAGTTTTAATTCACGTCCCATTTGTCCTGACATGGATGAATTTTCCTGTGCTCTTCTTGTAAGGTAAGGCAGAACAGAAATCACTGGTCCATAAGGAACATATTTCGCAACTTTATATCCTGCTTTTGCCAGGTTAAAACTGATGTGATCGCTCATGCCTAACAGTTGAGAAAAGTAAATCCGTTCATCATCATTTGCAATATGATTTGCTTTCATCAATTCCGTTAACAACATGCAGCTTTCCGCATTATGTGTACCTGCACAAATAGAAATCCTGTCAATGTGCATAACAGAGTATTTCAATGCTTCATTATAATCTATATCGCAGGCACTTTTATCCGGTTGAATTGGAGATTTGTATTCCTTTTCCGCAGCACGTTTTCTTTCTTTCTCCATATAGGCACCTCTCACCAGTTTCAATCCCAGGAAATAATTATGTTCAATAGCATGTTGATGCGACTTCCTTAAATAATCTAAACGGTCATGTCTGTATAACTGTATCGTATTATATATAATCGCTTTTTCCTTGTTGTACTTCTTCATCATATTTAAAGCAAGGTCATCAATGGCATTCTGTATCCATGATTCTTCTGCATCAATAAATACTTTCACCCGGAGTTTGTAGGCCAATGAACAGATGCTGTCAATTCTGTTATAAACTTTTTGTGCTTCTGTTTTTTCTTCTGCTGATAAAGGTAACCCTTCACTCATTTTTTCCAGCAATGCAAACCTTGCCAGGCCGGTAACTTTAAATACGCAAAAAGGAATATCAGGATCTCCACCAGCTCTGTTTACTGTTCGTATAATCTCTTCACATGCAAGATCAAATTCCCTTTCTTCTTCTTTACCTTCTACTGAATAATCTAGTATGCTTCCTACATTAAATCTCGCAAGGTTAGCAATTGTCTCCTTACAATCTTCAATGGTCTCACCTCCGCAGAAATGACTGTAAATGGTACCCTTAATTGCCCACTTGATGGGTAAATGGAGTTTAAGTGCAACTTCTGTTAGTGCAGGTCCGAGCTTCACTACTACAGGAAGACTGATAGATTTAAAAAGCCAGTATGCTTTAGTAATTTCCGAATTGCTCTTATAAGCAAATGCATTCTCTATGTTTTCAAATGATAGTTCGTTCGTAGCCACGCTGCAAAAATAAATTAATAAAGTTAGCAGGAGGTAGTGATTGAATAAGGATAAGGCAATGCTCTCTTTCTGTATCTTTGCTTCCGATTTTTATATGTCTGTATTTACATCATTAACAAACTGGGATTTAGGGTTTCAAACCCGTCCATTCCTGATTTCCGGACCTTGCGGTGCTGAGACACATGAGCAGGTTTTGAAAACTGCAATTCAACTTAAATCAAAAGGAGTTCACTTGTTCCGTGCTGGAATCTGGAAACCCAGAACACGCCCCGGATCTTTTGAAGGAATGGGTGAGGAGGCACTAAAATGGTTGCAGGAAGTGAAGCAGGAAACCGGTATTCCGGTTACTGTGGAAGTAGCATCACCAACGCATATTGAACTTGCTTTAAAGTATAATGTTGATGTGCTTTGGTTGGGAGCACGAACAACTGTTAATCCTTTTCTTGTTCAGGAATTAGCTTCTTCTTTAAAAGGAGTTAATATTCCGGTGATGATAAAGAATCCCGTTAATCCGGATCTGGCATTATGGATTGGTGCAATTGAAAGAATAAGTAAAGCAGGTATTGAAAAAATTGCTGCTATTCACAGAGGTTTTTCCAGTTATGAAAACAGCACCTACCGTAATAAACCAAACTGGGAAATACCAATTGAACTCCGTCGCCTGCTTCCTGGAATTCCGTTGATATGTGATCCAAGTCATATCTGTGGGAATACTTTTATGCAGCAGTATGTTGCGCAGTTTGCTCTGGATATGCAGTATGATGGATTAATGATTGAATCGCATTATAAACCTGCTGAAGCGCTGAGCGATGCAAAACAGCAATTTACTCCTGACGAACTGGGTGATTTAATCTCATCATTGGTAGTGAGAAATGCAACTACTGATGATGAAACTGCACTCAGCAAAATTGAGGATATGCGGGATCAGATTGATGAACTCGATGATCAGATTGTTACTTTACTTGCCGAAAGAATGCGTGTTGCACGTCTTATTGGTGAATATAAATTTCATCATCACATTGCTATTTTACAACCGGAGCGATGGGAAGAAATTATCCGTACCAGAACTATAAACGGAGTTGATAAAAAACTAACCGAAGAATTTATTTTAACTCTTTATACAATGATTCATAAGGAATCAATTTATCAGCAGACGCAGCAGATGGAGGCAGAGAAAAAGTCAGACACTCTTCAGCAAGAGCCAAATTCCTGAGATCATATATATGAAACAATTCTTCTCTCATAAAACCCCGGTTTTTGCAGGGGAGGATGTACTTCCTTTTTTAAAGGAGAAACTAAACAGTTATCAGCGCATTTTTCTGCTGGCGGATTTCAGGACCATGCGTAAATGTCTTCATGTGGTAGAATCACTGATAAATGAAACTGTTGAATGCCATACACTGGTAATACAGGAAGGTGAACGGTTTAAGAATATAAATACCTGTCTTTTGTTGTGGAAACAATTGCAGCAATTGAATGCACACCGGAACGACCTTATCGTGAATATTGGAGGTGGTGTAGTATGTGATATCGGAGCATTTGTAGCTTCTACTTTTAAAAGAGGAATGCAGTTTATCCAGATTCCCACATCTTTAATGGCAATGGCTGATGCTGCAATAGGAGGTAAGTCAGGTGTTGATCTGGAGATGGTGAAGAATCAGATAGGAATGTTTTCAGAACCGGAAGCAATATATATATATCCTGGTTTTCTGGAAACACTTGATCCCCGCCAGGTGTTAAATGGCAGTACAGAAATTATTAAACATGCGCTCATTAAAGATGCTGAGCTCTGGAAAAAAATAAAATCGTTAAAAGACGTTCCTTCTTCTGAAGAATTTATTCTGAAATCAGCAGAGATAAAATCCCATGTAATAAATAGTGATTTCAAAGAATCAGGTATGCGTCGTATATTAAATTTCGGACATACTTTCGGGCATGCTTTTGAATCCTATTCATTGCAACATGATTCACATCCTTTACTACATGGTGAAGCTCTGGCCATGGGGATCATTTGTGAAAGCTGGCTTTCTATGCATATCAATGGTTTCCCATCAGAAGCATTTGAAGAAATCAGGAATTATATATTCCGTTTTTATCCAAAGTATAATCTTCCTTCATCATCATTACCTGAATTGGTTGGCCTGATGAAACAGGATAAGAAAAATATAGATGAGCGAATTAATGTCAGTTTATTGAGTCAGACAGGTGCGTGTGATTTTGACAATTATTGTAGTGAAGATGACCTTATCACAGCTTTAAATGTATATTATGATCTGAAATCGAGATGATCACAATAAGTCATCCGGACAAAATACTGAGAGGAAAAATAAGACTGCCTGCTTCGAAAAGTATAAGTAACCGTGCATTGATAATTCGTGCTGTTTCAGGTCATTTTTTTCAGATCAGCAATCTGTCTCAAGCCACAGATACTACCATACTTGAGCGACTCATCACATCTGATCCTTATGAACTGAATTGTGGTGATGGTGGAACCACTATGAGATTCCTTTTATCCTTATTGGTTTTAAGAGAAAAGGAATGTATTGTAAATGGAAGTGATCAGTTACAAAAGCGGCCTGTGAAACCACTTGTAGATGCATTAAATTCATTGGGTGCTTCCATAGAATATGTGAATAAAAATGATTGTCTTCCATTAAAAATTAATTCATCAGTCTTGAAAGGTGGTAAGCTGCAAATGGATGCTTCTATAAGTAGCCAGTTTACATCAGCACTCATGATGATTGCACCCTATTTACCAGGAGGATTAGAGATACAGCTTTCAGGTAAAATAGCATCACATTCATATATAAAAATGACAGCAGCACTTATGTTTAAATTTGGTGTTGAAGTTCAGATTTCAGATCATTCAGTTTTAATACCTCAGAGCGAATATAAGCCTGTTGATATTTTCATTGAACCTGACTGGAGTGCTGCTTCTTATTGGCTTGAGGCAGCAGCTTTATCAATTCGCAGTGATTTTGTACTTGAAAATTTATCTGTGAAAAGTTTTCAGGGAGATGCAATTGCTCTTGAGCTAATTCATCATTTCGGGGTGCGGTGCAAGGAAGTAGAAAATGGAATCCGGGTTGTTAAGAATTCAGAATTAATAAATAAAAATTTCGAACATGATTTTAGTGATAACCCTGACCTTGTTCCTGCATTTGCTATTCTCTGCGCAGCAAAAGGAATAAATGGAAGGTTAAGTGGTTTGGAAACGCTTCGATGGAAAGAGTCGGACAGAATACAGGCATTGCAAATATTGATTGGAATTATTGGGTGCAAATCTGAGTATTCAAAGGGAAGTCTGGAAATAATTCCGGGAACAATTTCAGAACCATCTTCGCCATTACCTGTTTTCAATGATCACCGTATGGCCATGTGCCTTGCCCCTTTATCATTAGTACTATCTGAAATTATTATTAAAGACCCGGGTGTTGTATCAAAATCATATCCCGGAATCTGGGAGGAACTGAGTAAAACAGGGTTTAGGGTAGTTTAAAAGTAATCAGGTATGCCATTTAGCGAGAGATTTTTCAAAAAAAGCAGGGTAAAGACAAGTTTATTTGTATTTCATTGAAAAACAGAGAGTTTATTTTTTACATAAGACACTAATCCGACTTCGTTTTCCTTTTATAATTGGCCGAAAGCGTCTATTTTTGCCCTCCTTTTTAATGGGGGTAGTGTACCTATATGTAAACAAGTAATGAATAATCTGCCTTTCAATCTATAAAAGCCCTTAATCCTCGTCAAATAATTATCCGAACTAAAATAGCAGAATGAGCACAAAAGCAGTAAGTATTCACGGAATCCACGAAAAGACCATTGGGAACCGGATCAACTTTGCCTCTCAGAAGAACCCGGTTGATTATCCGGATTTCCTGGAGATTCAGTTAAAATCCTTCAAAGACTTTTTTCAGTTGGAAACTACCAGCGAAAATCGTTCACAGGAAGGCCTTTTTAAAGTTTTCAGTGAGAACTTTCCGATCACTGATTCCAGAAATAACTTCGTATTGGAGTTCATCGATTATTTCGTTGATCCTCCACGTTACAGTATTGAAGAATGTATCGAACGCGGATTAACCCACAGTGTTCCCTTAAAGGCAAAATTGAAATTATATTGTACTGATCCGGAACATGAGGATTTTGAAACAATCGTTCAGGATGTTTACTTGGGAACAATACCTTACATGACACCAAAAGGTACGTTTGTTATCAATGGTGCAGAAAGAGTTATCGTTTCCCAACTTCACCGTTCACCTGGTGTATTCTTCGGAAGCAGCCGCCATGCAAATGGAACCAAGCTCTATTCTGCAAGAGTTATTCCTTTCAAAGGTTCATGGATTGAATTTGCAACAGACATTAATAATGTCATGTACGCTTATATTGATCGTAAAAAGAAATTTCCGGTAACTACTTTATTACGTGCTATCGGATTCCAGACAGATAAAGAGATCCTTGAGATTTTTGGTCTTGCGGATGAAATTAAAGTAAGTAAAGCAGGGTTGAAAAAAGTAGTTGGTCGTAAACTGGCTGCAAGGGTTTTGAAGAGCTGGGTGGAAGATTTTGTGGATGAGGATACAGGAGAAGTAGTTTCTATTGAAAGAAATGAAGTGATCATGGAAAGAGAAACAATTCTTTCAGATGATCATATCGATACAATTGTTGACGCAGGAGTAAAGAGCATTATTCTTCATAAAGAAGATGCGAATACAAATGATTATGCAATCATTTATAACACACTGCAAAAGGATACTTCAAACTCAGAAAAAGAAGCGGTAGAGCATATCTATCGTCAGTTAAGAAATGCTGAGCCACCTGATGAAGAAACAGCAAGAGGAATAATTGAAAAATTGTTTTTCTCTGATAAGCGTTATGATTTAGGTGAAGTAGGACGTTACCGTATCAATCGTAAACTGAACCTGAATACACCTGAAAATGTAAAGGTTCTTACCAAAGAAGATATTATCGAAATCATTAAGTATCTGATCATGCTTATTAACAGCAAGACAATAGTTGATGATATTGATCACTTATCAAACAGAAGGGTTCGTACTGTTGGTGAGCAGTTATACTCTCAGTTCGGAGTTGGTCTTGCCCGTATGGCACGTACTATCCGTGAAAGAATGAACGTTCGTGATAATGAGGTATTCACACCTGCAGATCTTATTAATGCGAAAACACTGTCATCAGTAATCAATTCGTTTTTTGGAACCAACCAGTTAAGTCAGTTCATGGATCAAACAAATCCACTTGCTGAAATAACGCATAAACGACGCCTTTCTGCCCTTGGACCTGGAGGTCTGTCCAGAGAGCGTGCCGGTTTCGAAGTACGAGATGTTCACTATACACACTATGGTCGTCTTTGTACAATTGAAACTCCTGAAGGCCCGAACATCGGTTTGATTTCATCTCTATGTGTATATGCAAAGATCAATACACTTGGTTTTATATCAACACCTTATAGAAAAGTAATTGAAGGAAAGGTTGATGTTAAAAGCCCGATTATTTACCTTACTGCTGAAGAAGAAGATACAAAAGTTATCGGACAGGCTAATGCAAATGTAGATGAGATGGGTGTGTTTCATGATGCAAAAGTAAAAGCACGATTTGAAGGTGACTTCCCGATTGTAGAACCAAAGGATATCCATTTAATGGACGTTGCTCCAAACCAGATTGCATCTATTGCAGCTTCATTGATTCCTTTCCTGGAACATGATGATGCTAACCGTGCATTGATGGGATCGAACATGCAGCGCCAGGCAGTACCGTTATTACGTCCGGAAGCTCCGTTCGTAGGAACAGGTCTGGAAGGTCATGTAGTAAGAGATTCAAGAGTTTTATTAAATGCAGAACATTCAGGAGTAGTTGAATATGTTGATGCAAATGAAATTCATATCCGTAATATCAGAACAGATGATGAAAAACAGATCTCTTTTGAAGATGATCTGAAAGTGTATCGTCTTATTAAATTCAAGAAAACAAACCAAAGTACCTGTATTAACTTAAAGCCTATCGTTAAAAAAGGAGATAAAGTTAAAGCAGGTCAGGTATTGTGCGAAGGTTATGCAACTCAAGGTGGTGAATTAGCACTTGGAAGAAACCTGAAAGTGGCATTCATGCCATGGAAAGGAAATAACTTCGAGGATGCTATCGTAATTTCAGAAAGAGTTATCCGTGAAGATATCTTTACTTCTATCCATATTGATGAGTATAGTCTTGAAGTACGTGATACAAAACGAGGCCTTGAAGAACTTACTGCAGATATTCCAAACGTTAGTGAAGAAGCAACACGTGATCTTGATGAAAACGGTTTGATCAGAATTGGAGCAGAAGTAAATGAAGGTGATATCCTGATCGGAAAGATTACTCCAAAAGGGGAAACTGATCCTTCTCCGGAAGAGAAACTGTTACGCGCAATCTTTGGCGATAAGGCAGGTGATGTAAAGGATGCTTCTTTAAAAGTTCCACCATCTGTTAAAGGTGTTGTTATTGACAAGAAGTTGTTCTCCCGTGCTATCAAAGAAAAAAATGCAAAGACTGATGATAAAGGTGCTATTGCAAAGATTGATACAGAACAGGAGAAAATACTTGCTGATCTTAAGGTAAAGCTGGTTGATAAACTCTTTGTCCTGGTTTCAGGAAAAACATCGCAAGGCGTTATTAATGTATATAAGGAAGCCGTAATTCCAAAAGGAACCAAGTTCACTCAGAAAGCACTTCAGGATCTGGATTATCTCAATATCAATCCATACAAATGGACAACTGATAAAGAGACTAATGAGAGAATTACTACATTACTGAATAACTATATCGTTAAACATAATGAACATCTTGCCGGATTCAAACGCAGAAAGTTTGCGATTCAGATTGGTGATGAACTACCAACAGGAATTATGCAGTTGGCTAAAGTTTATATAGCTAAAAAACGTAAGTTGAAAGTAGGTGATAAGATGGCAGGTCGTCACGGTAATAAAGGTATCGTTGCGCGTATTGTGCGTGATGAAGACATGCCTTACCTGGATGATGGAACTCCAGTTGATATTGTGTTGAACCCACTGGGTGTACCATCACGTATGAACCTTGGACAGATTTATGAAACTGTTCTTGCATGGGCAGCTCAAAAGCTGGGAGTGAAATTCGCAACACCGATTTTTGATGGAGCATCACTTGCAGATATCGATCATTATGTTTCAAAAGCAGATTTACCAAAATTCGGTAGTACGTATCTGTATGATGGTGGAACAGGTGAGCGTTTCGATCAGCCGGCTACAGTAGGTATTATATATATGCTGAAACTGGGTCACATGGTTGATGATAAGATGCATGCCCGTTCAATCGGACCATATTCATTAATTACACAACAACCTCTTGGTGGTAAAGCACAGTTCGGAGGACAGCGTTTTGGTGAGATGGAGGTTTGGGCAATTGAAGCATTCGGAGCAGCTAATATTCTGCAGGAGTTACTCACTGTTAAATCAGATGATGTAATGGGTCGTGCAAAAGCATATGAAGCCATTGTTAAAGGTGAAAATATGGGCCCTCCAGGTATTCCGGAATCATTCAATGTATTATTACATGAGTTGAAAGGATTGTGTCTGAAAGTGACACTTGATTAAATAAATTTTATTGCATAAAAAAAGGGAAGCTTTTGCTTCCCTTTTTTTATGCTCTGTTATTTAAATCAACTCTTGAAAAATAAACCATCTTTTACTTTGATCAGAAAATCCATACCAGCTGATAATATTTTGTTGGCAATGAAACTAATTCTTGGTCGTTTTTTAAATTCACTTGCTTTAGTAGTTTCATCAGTTGATTTTACTTGAGCATTTTCACTTTTAAAGGTGTAATTGTTTCTTTCTGAATTTGAGTTTTCTAATTCAAACTTTACAGGTAGGAATACAGGAATCTCAAATTCCTGCTCGTTGTTTTGATAACGACTTGCTGTAATTTCTATTTCAGGTAAATTAATTCCTGCAACTGGCTTAGTGATATTAACCGGTGACGGTAATGTGCTCGATTCTTTTACCGGAAGTTTTGTGGAAACGATTTCAATTTCCGGTAATTCAAAAAGCCCGATTCTTTCGCCTTTATATAATCTGCTTGCACTGCTTGTTGAAGCATTTGAATTGACAGTCAGGATAACTAAAACAATAAGTGAAAGTGTCCCTTTTGCGGTTGTGTTTAAAAATGTTCTCATGATATTTTTGATTATAGTGTTTTACCTATTATTTGATGAAGCAAAGATATATCCTTAGGATGGTACTATGCAACACATAGTACTAATAAAAAAAAGAATAATACTTAAGTTGTTGATTATCAAAATATATATTTTCTGAATTTTTAAATGGTACCTTGATTTTAATCCCAAAACTTATAGAAAACCAATTCCGAGGTTGAAAGTGATTCACTTCTTTTAACTTTACCGCATGGAATTAACAGTCACCACACCAGCCTTATTATTCCCTGCTGTATCACTCATCTTACTTGCCTACACCAACCGTTTTCAAGCCGTATCTAAAAGGATCCGTGATTTAAAGGATGTTTACAAGCAGCACCATTTTGGATTTCACTTTGAGCAGATTCGTACTTTAAGAAAAAGATTGGTTCTGATAAGGAACATGCAGATGCTCGGAGTGGCCGCTTTACTGGGTTGTGTGATTACAATGCTTCTTCTTTTTGTAGGAGAAGAATTTGCCGGCAGAATTACTTTTGCTGTCAGCCTGGTTCTAATGATTATTTCTCTGATATTATCACTTAAAGAACTTACGCTTTCAATACATGCCTTAAACCTGGAATTGTCTGACCTTGAAAAGGAAGACATACAAAAGCTGGAAGATGATAAGATGTTCTGATCTGAACGGTGAATTGAAGAAGAGTTTAACAATATCCTGAAGTCTGCTGTAAAATCATAAAATCTATTTTATATCCTTGATTTAAACTTTGATGGTGATTGTAACAATCAGGTGTTGTTATTTTGTTTTAATGTCATATTCTGCTTTCGTTTTTTATCAGAATTTTAGTGGTATATTGCCCTATTAACGGGGAGAAAAACTACAATTTTAAAGAAGAGAGAATTGCCCCGATTTAATCGCTATTTTTGTGACATTCTGATCAGATATTGAAGATAAGCCTTATGAGAGAAGAAGACGATGAACTAGACAACCCGGAAGAGGACAGAGATATATTGGATAGTACAGTAAAGCGTTACGAAGAAATGCGCAAAAAGCGCGAAAGTTATTTTTTTGATGTAGATGCTTTACAACGTATTATTGAACATTTTATCGAACGAATTGAATTTGCAAAAGCACTTGAAGTAGCCCGATACGGATTAAAACTCCATCCGGGAACTATTCTTTTTAAAGTAAAAGAAGCACATCTTTTTGCGTTAACAGGTCAGGAAGATAAGGCACTTGAAATACTTGCTGAAGCAGAAGCTGTAAGTCCTTATGATATAGATCTCCATCTGATACGTGGTAATATATATAATTCACTGGAACGTTATCAGGATGCTGTGAACTGTTATAAGCAGGCATTGGAGTTATCCGATTCTCAGAAAGATGATATTTTTCTAAGTCTTGCCATTGCTCATCAGAACATGGCTGATTATTCAAAGGCCGTGGATTATTATTTCAGAACGCTGGAAGAAAATCCCGACAATGAAATAGCGATGGAAGAGTTACTGGTGAGTCTTGAATATAGTGGAAGACTTGATGAAGGTCTTCGGTTTTTCAGCAAGCTTATTGATGATCGTCCTTATCATTATACTGCATGGTTTTATTTAGGGAACTTATATAATAAACTCAGTCTTCACGAAAAAGCACTCAATGCATTTGATTATGCAATTCTGATTAAAGAGGATTTTGCACCTGCACATCTTGATATGGCACATACGTTATCGATGCTTGAACGTTTTGATGATGCAATAAGTCGTTACAAAGCAGCTTTTGAATATTGTCAGCCTGATGCTTTTATATATTATAATATAGGAGAGTGTTATGAACAGCTGGAAATTTATGATGAAGCAAGAGTCTATTATAAGAAAGCTGTAAAGATGCATCCTGATATGTCACAGGCATGGTATGGAATAGGCATAACACTGGAAGGTGAAGAGCGATGGTATGAAGCTATTCATTATATAAAGAAAGCTATTGAACTGGATGAAATGCAATCGGATTACTGGTATGCTTTAGCTGATTGTCAGTATCGTTTGAAAAATTATACTGATGCAGAAGTATGTTACCAGAGAGCTATCGATAATGATCCGGAAAATGAAGAGATATGGATTTCTTTTGCTGATATGGTAGCAGCTTTAAATCGACCTTTTGAAGCAATTGAAATGATGAACATGGCTTTGACCTATCATCCTACAAGTGCCGAATTATTATATAGATTAGTTTGCTATTTATATATGGGTGGTTTTATTCAGGAAGCATACCAACAACTGGATATTGCTTTAAGTGTTGATTATAATCAGCATGAAATTATTTTTGAATTACTCCCTGCACTTGAAAAAGATCAGCAGATCATGAACAGAATTTCTAATACACGCATTTAATTATGAATAATTTCGAATTATCACATTTGCCTGATCGCACTTTAAAGCCACGAAAAGCGGGGCTTACAATGGTGATGGATAAGGGACTAAGTATTCGTGAATGTGAGGATCTTGTAAGTGGTTCAGGTGAATATATAGATATAATTAAACTTGGCTTTGGTACTTCTCTTATTACTCCTAACCTGGAAAGAAAACTTGCTTTCTTTAAAGAAGCTGGTATTCCTGTTTATTTAGGTGGGACACTGCTGGAAGCTTTTATTATACGTGGACAGTTTGAAGATTATCTACGCCTGATTGACAAATTAAAACTGGAGTACGCAGAGGTTTCCGACGGTTCTATAACAATGCCTCACCAGGAAAAATGTTATTATATACATCGTCTGGCAAAACGTGTTACTGTTGTAAGTGAAGTTGGCTCTAAAGAAGAAGGTATTCTGATCAGGCCAAATATGTGGATTGATATGATGAAGAGTGAACTTGATGCAGGTGCATGGAAGGTAATCGCAGAAGCGCGTGAAAGTGGTACTGTTGGAATATATCGTCCTAATGGGAAAACACACGTTGTGCTGATCAATAAGATTGTAGCAAAAGTTCCTGCTGAGAAAATTATTTGGGAAACACCACAGAAATCACAGCAGGCTTATTTTATCAAGCATTTCGGAGCAAACGTTAACCTTGGAAATATTGCTCCGAATGAAGTGATTCCCCTGGAAACATTACGACTTGGTTTAAGGAGTGATACATTTTTTCAATACCTGGATAAAACGATGCAGAATTCCCGTCAGGCTCCTGCACCACAACCGGAAGGAAAACAAAACAAAGCATCTGTAGAATAATATTTTATATATGAAAGAAATTACAGTTTCGGAATTAAAAGCTATGCGCGATAGTGGAGAAGATTTTCAACTGATTGATGTGCGCGAACCTCATGAATTCGATATTGCCAATATTGGTGGAGAGTTGATTCCGATGGCAACAGCAGTTCATTCGGCAGATAAAATCGCAACAGATAAAAAGGTAATTATACATTGTAGAAGTGGTGCAAGAAGTGGAGCAGTTATCAAGCATCTGGAATCAACTTTTGGTATGGAGAATTTATATAATCTGAAAGGCGGAATCATGGCCTGGTCAAAAGAGATTGATCCATCACTACAGGTAAGTTAAAGAAGAAGATATGAACGATTTTTTTACTGAGTTACAGAATTTATTCCTGCATATATATCATCTGGATTTTGAATGGCTTTTCACTAATTACAATACAACAATTTATTATATATTATTTGCTGTAATATTTATTGAAACAGGATTGGTAATCTGGCCTTTTTTACCGGGAGATTCATTGCTCTTTACAGCAGGTTTATTTGCACGTGCCGGATATCTTGATATTTCACTAGTAATTACTTTACTTTTTATTGCAGCTGTTTTAGGGGATAACTCCAATTATTTCATTGGAAGGAAACTTGGATTGAAGGTGTTGAAATGGAAGTTCAAAGGGAAAGTAGTTGTTAAACAGAAATACCTGGATGAAACACATTTATTCTTCGAAAGGTACGGCCCAAAAGCAATCATATTGGCACGTTTCGTTCCTATTGTAAGAACATTCACTCCATTCGTTGCCGGAATAGCAGAGATGAAATACAAAACATTCTTTCTCTTTGATCTGCTTGGTGGATTCATCTGGATTTTCAGTCTTACTATAGCAGGATATTTACTCGGTAATTTTGAAATCATCCGTAAGAATATTGAGACTGTTGCACTGATCATTGTTTTCATCTCAGTTCTGCCTATCATCATTGAACTGATCAGAAAAAAGTTTGCTAAAGCATCTTGATATATAATAGTGGATCATTACGGTTTAATAGGAGGTAAGCTCTCACATTCTTTTTCTGCTTCATGGTTTTCCGATAAGTTTAAGAGGGAATCAATTGATGCTGCTTATGAAAATTATGAACTCACATCAGCTGATGAACTTCCTGCATTAATTCAGAAAGTTGAAAATCTTCGCGGTTTAAATGTTACTATTCCTTTTAAAAAATCAATCATTCCCTTTCTTGATGAATTACATTCTTCAGCAGCAGAATGTGGTGCCGTCAATACCATCAAAATAGAACGAAGTAACAATACTGTTAAGCTAATTGGATACAATACTGATGGACCTGCATTTTATGTATCACTATCTCCATTACTTAAACAATCGCATAAAAAAGCTTTAATATTAGGAACAGGTGGTGCAGCAGGAGCAGTTTCTGCAGTTTTAAATATGATATGTGTACCTTCCATTTTAATATCCAGATTTAAGGATAATGGATTTCCTGTTTATGCTGATATTAATGAACGGGTGATGCAGGAATACACCCTGGTAATTAATTGCACACCGATTGGAATGTTCCCTGATCAAAACAATTTTCCTGAACTACCTTATCACTCTTTTTCTGAAGCTCACATTGCATATGATCTTATATATAATCCTGCTGAAACTATGTTTATGAAACAGGCTGCATCTTTCGGTGCTACTGTAAAAAACGGACTTGATATGTTACATCGCCAGGCAGAACTTGCATGGCAGATTTGGAATAGTTAGCTCTGGAATTTTATGAAGTTCTCTAAAAACTAAAAATCAGGATTATTGTCATCTCTTAATAAAGCAAAAAAAAAGGACCTTATATATAAAGCCCTTTTTGATGAGTATATTTTAATGATCAGAAAGAAACAGTAATTCTGTCCGGATCAATTTCTGCAGGCCGAACTGTCATAATCGGAATTTTACTTTGATTAACAACCTTCGTTGCATAGGTTCCCAGTAATAAACCTGTTATGGATGGCTCCTGTTCTGTCATAATTATTACAAGATCAGCATCCAGTTGGGTTGCCGTCGCTAAAGTAAGTTTTGCAAGATCATCACCTACAACAAGTGTGCTTTCACAAACTATATTATGAGTGCTGAGAAATTCAACAACCTGTTCTACTTTGATTCTGAATTTACGTTGATAATCTTCATTTTTTGACTGCATGATACCAACTACAAAAACATGAGCATTATAAACCGTAGCAATTTCCATTGCAAAATTAACTTTCTGTCTTGATTCAGGAGAATCATCAATGGGCAATACTATTCGTGTAAATCCTATTTTCTTTGAATGCGACTGCACTGAAATTACAGGAATATTCGATTCCATTACCACCTTTGCAGTGTTACTTCCAACAACACTACTCCCTCCTGAAGAACCATGCGTTCCCATTATTATTAAATCACTGTGTGTTTGTTTTGCATTATGCACAATGCGTTTATATATTTTACCTACATCAGTGAGTACATGTGCAACAACACCATTTTCCTGGTGCAGACGATCAGCCAACTCACGAAGTTTTTCATTGGATGCTGTTTCCACTTTTTTCTCAAATCCACTTAATGCATGACTGATTGCGGAAGTGAACGTTAATGTTTCAACAATATGTAGCAGTGTGATTTCTGCTTTTAATAATTTGGCCATAAACACGGCATGTTCAAGGCTTAGATCTGCCGTCTCTGAAAAATCATAGGGTATTAAAATTTTCTTGATACGAAAGTCTTTTTGCATGGCTGTTGATTTTATGTGATTAGCTTATGGTGAATTCCATGGTATCTTTTCGCTCTATCGGCCTGATACTGCAAACAGGAATCTCACTGTTATTTATGATTTCCTGTGATGCAGTTCCGATAAAATATTCTGTCCAGATTAACTCCTGTTGTGTCATTATCATGATCAGATCAGCTTCTGATTTTTTCGCGTATATTAATATCTCTTCCGCAATATCTTTTCCATGTACTAATTCACCGGTAACCTTTAATTGATGTGAAGATATAAATTCTGTTACCTGATCCATTTGTCTCGTCAATTTATTTACAAGGAACTCATCCGATGTATCTATTACAGAAATTACTTTCACAGCTGAACTGAAGAACCTGGCGATTTCAATACACTTTACAACTTTCTCCTTGGTTTCTCTCCTGAAATCAAGTGGTAACACGATGGTTTTGCAACCTTTTCTGTGTTCCTTTCCTTTAATGGTAATTACAGGACAATGTGCTTCATTGATTACTCTAACGGCGTTTGATCCGATAAATTTCTTTTTTATTGTACTTTCTCCAGACGTACCCATTATTATAAATGCAGCGGAAAGCTCTTCAGCTACTTTTACAATCTCCTCATAAATCTTGCCTTTTTCTATTCGGGTTTTTATTGATATACCGGAATTTGTAAAAGCTTCCACGGCCAGTTTATCCAGCTCTGTCTGAATGCCCGTACGCAATAAAGATTCCTGCGTTTCATGGCTGGTAAAAAGATTCATCACATTGCTTAATAAAGTGGAATCAATTACATAAACAAGTGTGATGTCAGATCCGGTTATTCTTGCCAGATTGTATGTTTGACCTAATGCTATTATCGATTGCTCTGAAAAATCTACGGGTACTACAATATGGTTTTGTAATGTCATATTACATTAGTTTCTATTTTCGTTACAAATTTATTGAAAACAAATGCAAAAGATACCCGAATCGGAACTAATTCTGAACAATGATGGCAGTGTTTATCACTTGAATCTGCTACCACATGATATCAGTAATAAAATTATTAATGTGGGTGATCCTGACAGAGTATCAATGGTGAGCAATTATTTTGATTCTATAGAAATAAAGAAACAGAAACGGGAGTTTGTTACTCACACCGGAACTTATAAAGGGAAAAGAATAACTGTATTATCAACCGGAATTGGAACTGATAATATTGATATTGTTTACAACGAACTGGATGCATTGGTAAATATTGATCTTAAAACAAGGATGATAAAGGAAGATAAAACTTCTTTGGAATTGGTGAGGATCGGTACCAGTGGCGCATTGCAGGAAGATATACCTGTTGATTCTTTTGTATGTTCCACACATGGTTTGGGTTTAGATGGACTGCTTAATTTTTATGAGCTCGAAAATGATGATGAGGAGCAGGAAATCATTGAAGCATTTCGTCAGCATTATCCGAACAATAGTATTTTCCCGGAATCCTACCTTGCTAAAGGTTCTTCGGTACTTTTTAAAAGACTTGGTGAAGGAATGCATTCCGGAATAACAGCATCCTGCTCCGGTTTTTATGCGCCACAAATGCGACAGTTACGACTGAAGCCTTCACGCATGGATATGATCAGTAAATTAACTTCATTCCGTTTTGGAGATAACAGGGTTACTAATTTCGAAATGGAAACTGGTGCTATGTATGGTCTGGCTAAACTTCTTGGTCATCATTGCTGTGCCGTAAATGTGATTGTTGCAAACAGAATCATACAGCAGTTTTCAAAAAAGTATCAGGAAAAAATGCACGAACTGATTGAAACAACATTAAACAGATT
>JBDTVD010000002.1:0-38888 GCA_040007375.1 Bacteroidota bacterium
GGACCTGCACAAGCAGTTGTTGTTAACGAAATGGCCGCAAGATTACTATAAACAGGGCCACCTGAACAAACCGTATTATTATAAGAATAGATTTTAAAATCATAAGTAGTAGAAGGAATCAACCCTGTAGATGTAAAAGAAGTTGAAGTACCATTAGCGATAACAGTACCGGCACCTAAAGCTGTTCCGATTGTATAGGATGTTCCGGTAGCTGGAGTAGTAACTGATCCACCTGAAGGATAACGAACAACTATATAACCGGTTGGGGGTGTCCCCGGGGCAGTGAATGATCCACTTACGCTACTTGTTGTGAGAGCTCCCGCAACAGGTGATGTTGGATCACCAGGCGTTGTACAAGGAGGAGGAGGAGAAAATGTGAAAGTCTGACCTGAAGTAGCTAAGTTAGTTGGACTGGTATTACAAACTGCAGCAACTGTTGCTCCGGTTATAGAAGTAGCCCATGTATGTGTTCCATTAGTAATTGTTCTAAGGTTAAAATCAGCTGTTGTAGCACCCTTTAAACCAATTGATCCGGATTCGCCATTTGAATCAGCACATGTATTTGCACCTTGAGTAGTTGCACTTGCCCATGGCCCCATTACAACCTGAATGGTGTTAGAACCTTCGTTAAGTATTAATTGCACTGTATAGTCATCACCGCTGGTTGGACCACCGAAATGTCTAACATTTTTCCACTGACAAACTAACTGACGGTTAGGCGCTGAACCAATAGTCTGGTAACGTACCTCACCACTTGTTGTACTGAACGGAATAAAATCCGTCGCCCAGGCATTCAACTGAAATGCGTTGGAACCCTGAGATCCACAATAGGTGTTTGTTTGAGATGCGGCTCCCATAATTATATATCCATTACAACTTATACCAAAAGTGGTATAGATTGTACCCATATAATTAAAGTTGAAACCAATGCTTTGGGTTCCTAGAAACCCATCGTCCCAACCTGCACCAACTGCACCTAAAACAGTTCCTCCTGAAATCGGAGTAAAAGTTCCTGAGGAGAAGGCAAAGCTGTAACTCGAAGCTGGAAACTGCGCGGAGACCCGCTGCGTAGAAGTCAGACATAGTAGAAGTACCATGGCCAACAACGCTGTCATCCTCCGGAGCAATCGCAGACCGGGTGATGTACTTGTGAAGTTGTAGTTGTTTGTCATTGCTTTATATATAATTTGATTTATTTTTTTAATAAGGTAGGTGCAAAAAAAATTCCTGCTGCAATATATATGTTATATATATACTTCAGAGGAAAAACAGATTGATTGTAAGTACAATTTTATTCAAGTTTTTTTCTTTTAACTCTTAATTTGCACTAATTTCCTTTTCTTATTTTATTCCATTTTTCAGGCGATTATTTTTTCCCATTATTTTACAAATGGCTTAAAACATTCTTTAACCTGCTTATCTGGATTTGAATCTGGGAGTACCAATTTCGTAGGGCAAGGTAAGATGAAAAGCTTTCACGTGCAAGTTTTTTTAGAAAAAAGCCAATTATTTTTTTTCAACACCGACTTTTGTTGGGTAAAAAATTAAAACCCAAAATAAAAATGAGTTTAAAAGCAATTATGACACTACTATTACTTACCGCTGCCAACATTTTCATGACTCTTGCCTGGTACGGTCACTTGAAAATCAAAGAGTTAGAGTGGGCCAAAAACTTCAACTGGCCTACCTTGATTTTCCTTAGCTGGTGTATTGCTTTCTTTGAGTATTGCCTGCAGGTTCCGGCAAACAGAATCGGGTTCCAGGAAAACGGAGGCCCCTTCTCATTGATACAGCTTAAAGTAATTCAGGAAGTAATAACGTTAATTGTCTTTGTGATTTTTTCACAGATTTTCTTCAAAAATGAAACTCTGCAATGGAATCATTACACAGCATTTCTGCTTTTGACAGGAGCTGTTTATCTGGTGTTTAAGTAACGTGCAATTATGATAAAAAAATAAAAAAATGAATTATAATTAATTTGAATGCAAATTGATAAATTTAAAAATTTTCAGAGGTAATTATATATATAAATTATCTGGTAAATGAAAATCCGTTTGATGCTAACTCTTCAATTACTTTTGAAATTCCAGGTTCCAATTCTGTTGTATGTTTCCAGCCTAATGAATGAAGTTTTGAAACATCTAAAAGTTTACGCGGAGTTCCATCCGGTTTAGTGGAATCAAATTTAAGTTCACCATTAAATCCGATAATTTTCTTAACCAGCATTGCAAGATCTTTAATGGAAATGTCTACTCCGGTTCCGATATTAACGTGTTCCTGGCCATCGTAATTCTGCATCAGGTAATATGCTGCATCAGCAAGGTCGTCAACATATAAAAACTCCCTTTTAGGAGAACCGGTGCCCCATATTTCAACAACAGGCTTACTCTCTTCAACTGCTTCTCTGAATTT
Source organism: Bacteroidota bacterium (assembly GCA_040007375.1). GTDB lineage: Bacteria > Bacteroidota > Bacteroidia > AKYH767-A > OLB10 > JANOXC01. The sequence goes on from JBDTVD010000002.1 coordinate 2,413, forward strand.
TCTTATAAAAGCTGGGAGAACATGAGAATTCTGTAAATCATAATTATCATTTGGTCCGTATAAATTTGTGGGCATAGCAGAAATAAAATTACACCCATACTGCCTTTTATAAGATTCACACATTTTTAATCCTGCAATTTTAGCAATTGCGTACGGTTCGTTTGTTTGCTCCAGAAATCCGGTCAATAGATATTCTTCCTTAATAGGTTGAGGGCACATCTTCGGATAAATACATGACGAACCAAGAAATAATAATTTAGTTACCTTATTTAGATAACTCGCATGAATAACATTATTCTGAATCTGCAGATTGTCGTACAGAAATTCCGCACGGTATATATTGTTCGCAACAATGCCTCCTACTTTTGCGGCTGCCAGAAAAACATATTCTGGTTTTGCATCTTCAAAAAAATCAAAAACTTCCTGTTGATTTCTTAAATCAACTTCACTGGAAGTCCTGCTTATAATATTATCAAATCCTTCAGTTTTCAACTTTCTTACAATGGCTGATCCAACCATTCCTCGATGTCCTGCAACATAAACCTTACTGTTCTTATTCATAATATAATAAATCAGCTTTCATGATAATTAATAATTGTATGACCACCTTCTTTAAGATATTTATCCCTTTTGAAAAGATCAATATCAGAAGCCACCATTTCTTTTACAATAGCAGCAAGATCATATTTCGGTTTCCAACCCAGCTTTTCATTTGCTTTGGCAGGATCTCCAATAAGAAGTTCTACTTCTGCAGGACGGTAATATTTTTTATCGATGGAAAGCACTTCCTGTCCGACAGGCAACTGGTACTCCGGATTTGAACACGATTTTACAACAGCCTTTTCATTTTCTTCTTTTCCTGAAAATTCCAGTTCTATTCCTGCTTCGCGGAAAGCCATAATTATAAAATCACGAACAGATGTTGTCACTCCTGTCGCCACAACAAAATCTTCCGGAACGTCCTGTTGTAACATCAGGTACATGGCCTCCACATAATCCTTGGCATGTCCCCAATCACGTTTTGCATCAATGTTTCCCATAAAAACTTTATCCTGGAGTTTAAGTGCAATCCTTGCAACAGCTCTTGTAATTTTCCGGGTAACAAATGTTTCTCCTCTCAAAGGAGATTCATGATTAAATAAAATTCCGTTTACTGCATACATATTATATGACTCCCGGTAATTGATCATAATCCAGTAAGCATAAAGTTTAGCCACAGCATATGGTGAGCGTGGGTAAAAAGGTGTGGTTTCCCGCTGAGGAATTTCCTGCACAAGACCATATAATTCAGAAGTAGAAGCCTGGTATATTCTGCACTTCTCAGTCAGATTCAACATACGCACAGCTTCCAGTATCCTCAATGCACCAATCCCATCAGCATTAGCTGTGTATTCAGGAGAGTTGAAACTAACATGTACATGCGACATGGCACCAAGATTATATATCTCATCCGGTTGAACTTCATTAATAATGCGGATGATATTAACAGAGTCAGTCAGATCTCCATAATGAAGTTTGAAACGGACATCCTTCTCATGCATATCACTATAAAGGTGATCAACACGCTGAGTATTAAATAAAGAACTTCTCCTTTTAATACCATGCACCATATAACCTTTGCTTAGAAGCAGTTCAGCGAGATAGGCTCCATCCTGCCCGGTTATACCGGTTATTAAAGCTGTTTTCATCATAATTAATTTAAATAGTTAGAAGGGATAATGACTTACAACGATTATACATCATCCTGAGTTTCATTTGAAAATACTAAATCAGCCGGCCAGTAACTTTTAAAAACCATTATTTACCCGGATTATAAATTTATTTGATCAGTGAAGAAGCAATTCAACAGGTAAAATTACATTAATTGAAATTTCAAAATCTACAGATCTGTACAAACTATTAACAGTTCAATGCCTCATAAATTCTTTAATTGTCGTTTATGCAGTTGTTTACTTTTACGGGCTGAATTGACTTAACGGAATACACAACAAAATGTTTGTACTAGCGTAAAAGGCAATCCACAGTATACTCACAATATTTCAGCATGGAGCAAAAACTTATTTCCGGCAGCAACCTCATAGATCAGAAAGATCTCAGGAAAACATTTGTTACCGTTGGGAAAAACTGGTACTGGTTTGTAATTTTTCTGATTCTGGGAACAGGTGCGGCAATTACTTATCTTTATAAAGCAACCAATTACTATGGTGCTACCTGCGAAATACTGGTAAAGCCACCAAAGGATCCTTTTAAAGATGCACTATCTGAAGCATTGCCGACTCCTCCCAAGAAAGAAGATATCGCCAATGAAACTAAAATTCTCAAATCTACCCGAATGATTGAGGAGACTGTAATTAAGCTCAATCTCGATATTTCCTATTTTATCAAAGGGCGTTTGAAAACCGGTGAAGTATATAAACAGGTTCCGTTTTCTGTGGATGGTAAAGTATCTGACAGATCTTTATATAATGTGCCCTTCAGTATTAATATTCTTGATAAGGACCGTTATAAAATTGAAGTGATGATTGATGAAAAACCATATTCAAAAGTAGCACGCTTCGGTAATCCAGTTGTTCATGATAAGTTTTCATTTATACTTTCCAGTGATTCCGGTGTTATCGAAAGAAACCCAAGAATTGCTGAAGTAAATTATTCTTTTGTGTTTAATGAAAGACAGGCTCTTGTTAAAAAATATCAGAAAGCACTTATTGTAGAAAAAGCAGATGCAGCTTCAGTAATTGTAGCATCCATTGAAGATGAAGTTCCTGAAAAAGCAGTTGACTTCCTTAACACTCTTACATCTTTATATATAGAAAACAGTGTTGCAGTTAATGTTAAAGTAAATGAAAATACACTTGAGTTTATTCAAGGACAATTACGCGAAGTAGAAGGGCAACTGAATAATGTGGAAGGAAACCTGGAACAATATCAGAAGGAAAAAACCACTATTAATATTGGTGAAGAAGGAAATATGCTTTTTCAGCGTGCTATGGATTTCGACTCAGAAAAAGCACGACTCAGTATTCAACTGCGTTCCATCGATCAGATGTATGAATATCTTACTGCAAGTTCTGCTGATAATATAGCTATCTCTCCGGCCATAATTACCGAAAGTCAGGATAATGCACTGGCGAATTCTTTCAATGAGCTTACTGCATTGCAGCAAAAAAGAGCGAATCTTCTTTACAGTAATACACCAAGCAGTCCTCAGGTGCGCGAGGCAGACGGACAAATTGCATTGCTTAAAGCAAACATGCAGGCCATAGTACTTAACCTCCGGAAAAATCTGGTAAATAAGATAAACAGTCTCAGTTCACAGGTGGGAGAATACCAGGCTGTTTTGCGAACCATGCCGACTACACAACGTGGATTGGTAAACATTAACCGCAACGTGGAAATATATAGTCAGATATATAAATTTCTTTTGGAAACACGTGCACAAACGATTATTGCAAAAGCTGGAATTGTTGCTGATAAATCAATTATTGAACCTGCATATACAACTGGTCTCATCAGGCCATTGATGGCTAAAACACTTTTTACCGGAATAGGTGGAGGTATTGCACTTGCACTGATGGTAATATTTATGAAGGGTGTATTTATGAATTACATCCAGACGAAAGATGATCTGAAAGACATTACTAATTTACCAATCATCGGTGTAGTTGGAAAAAATAAAGAAGCTGATGAAGGATATCTTGTAGTAGATAAATTCCCACAATCACAAACGAGTGAAGCCTTCCGGGTTATTCGAACCAACCTGGCCTATTTTGCGCCAAAGGTTCAGAGTAAAGTGATACTGATTACTTCTTCTGTTGCCGGTGAAGGGAAAACCTTTTGCGCAGTAAATACCGCTTCCATTTTAGCAAAAGCAAAAAAGAAAGTTGTACTCATTGATCTTGATCTGCATAAACCCAAACAGGCAAATGCTTTTAATCTTACTAATGATGTTGGTGTTACATCTTATATCGTTGGTAAATCAACGCTGAATGAAATTATAAAAGATACTTCAGTGGAAAATCTTCAGGTAATTTTAACAGGACCACGTACACCCAATGCATCAGAATTAATTCTTGATCCGATGATGGAGCAGCTTATTAAAGAGCTGAAGAATATATATGAATATATAATTATCGATACTCCGCCTGTAGGATTACTTTCAGATGCATTGGTAATTATGAAATACGCTGACCTCAGTATGTATGTACTGAAAGCAGGTTACTCTAAGAAAGATTTCGTTGATATCGCTCATCAGATTGTTGAGAAGAATGAAGTGAAACATCTGACCTTTATATTAAACAGTGTAAACAATAAAAATATCCCTGCCGGTTATGGCGGAGGATATTATGCATAATAATGATTGAATTTAAAACAGCCGGTACGAACACCGATCAGGATGCGATAGACAGGAGCGGCGCTTTACCTAAAGCAATTAAAAGTCTGGCATTACATCTCAGTGCTGCACAGAAAAAGCGCATGGGAGTGCAGATGTTATTGATTTTCGTTTCTGCTGTTCTGGATGTGTTCGGACTTGCTTCTATTCTTCCTATTGTACGTCTTGCGGGTGAGCCTGCTGTAATACACAGGCAACCTGTATTAGAGTGGATTTATGTGAATCTGCATTTTGCAAGCGAAAAAAGTTTTCTTCTTTTTCTGATGATAGGTGTATTGGTGTTTTTTGTTCTGAAAAGTGCTTTCGGAATATTTGTAAACTGGTTGCAGGTGCGTTTTGCCGGAGGTGTTGCTATATATATTACGCAGCAGCAGTTTAAAAAGTATTTCAACCTGGAGTTCCACACTTTTACTTCTTTAAAAAGCAGTGTTGTAACGCATCATATAATTAATAACCCTGTTAGTTATGTAACATGGGTTGTTTTACCATTGATGTTGATTATGTCGGAAGCAATTATTATTTTACTGATTGTTTGTGGTATTGCTTATTATGATTTTAAACTTTTTATTTTTATCATCTGCCTCATCGGTCCTGCTTCATATATAATTTTTGCATTACTTAAAAACAGAAGCACACGCATTGGCCGTGAAATGAACCGGATATTTCCACTGGCATTAGGTACTTTATCTCAAACAATCAGTGGTTATATAGATATTGTTCTTGCCGATAAAACTACTTTTTACGAAAAAAGATTTCTTCGTCAGCAGGGTCATTATCAAAGACTAAGTATGATGGCTTATCTGCAGAATCTGATTCCTATCCGCGCAAATGAACTCGTTGCATTATCTGGAATGGTGCTTATCTTTATATATGCCATTTTCCTTACTGATAATCAGCAATCGGCACTGGTAATGGTAAGTTTGTTTGCGGCTGCGGCATATCGTTTAATGCCTTCCATCAACCGAATATTAAGTTCTCTGGTTTACATAAGAAAGAATATGGCGGCAATAGAAAATCTTTCTATGTACCGTGATGAACCGGGTTTAAAAAAGACAAAAATTCCGCAGGAAGAAATTACTTTTAATTCAAGCATTGAACTCAGTAATCTCTATTACAGATTTCCGGGTAAAGAAAAATATGTGTTGAATGATATTGAGATCACTATAAGGAAAGGGGAGAAAATAGGTATTGTTGGCAGCTCCGGTTCCGGCAAAACCACACTTATGAATTTACTGCTGCGTTTTTATACGGAAGAAAAAGGTGGTATATATATCGACGGAAATAAAATCGGACCACAGCATCTTTCAGCATGGAGAAATAAAATCGGATATGTGAAGCAGGATATATTTCTTCTGGATGCATCCATACGTGAAAACATTGCTTTCGGTGAAGATTCAGCAGATGAAGCACGACTTCAGAATGCAGTTAAACAGGCATCACTGGAACAGTTAATTCAGTCTCTTCCGGAAGGACTGGAAACTCAAATTGGTGAACGCGGTTCTTTACTTTCAGGTGGTCAACGTCAACGGATAAGTATTGCACGCTCACTTTACAGAAATGCTGAGGTGCTTATATTTGATGAAGCCACAAGTGCTCTTGATACACAAACTGAACAGGAAGTAACAGAGGCTATAGATTCACTTTCAGAAGTACATAAAACAATTTTTATCATTGCTCACCGCGTTACCACTCTTAAGAATTGTGATCGGATTTATGAATTGAAAGACGGAAAGGTAGAAGGAGTTTATTCATACAATGAGTTGATAGAAAAGGTGATTTAACATTAGTTGAAACCAAAATTCTGTATGCTTCGTACGGAATACAATATAAAAAGCACTACATGCTCTTCAATTCATTTGATTTCATTATTTTTTTTCCTGTTGTAACAATTCTTTTCTTTTTGTTACCACATAAGTTCAGATGGTCGCTGCTGCTTACTGCAAGCTGCGTCTTCTATATGTATTTTATTCCTGTATATATACTCATTCTCTTCTTTACCATTATCATTGATTATATAGCAGGGATTTATCTGGAAGATGCAAAAGATCACCGAAGGAAAAAGTTTTATCTCGCATGGAGTCTTGTAGCGAATATCGGTGTTCTTGCTGTTTTCAAATATTATAATTTCTTCCTCGACAATTTCAACATGGCATCTCTTACTATGTTTGAACATTATCTGCCGTTTCGTTATCTCGCCATTGCATTACCAATAGGATTATCATTCCACACATTTCAGGCGATGAGTTATACGTTTGAAGTATATTATGGCCGACAGAAAGCAGAGCGCCATTTTGGATTGTATGCACTTTATGTAATGTTTTATCCGCAGTTGGTTGCAGGTCCTATTGAAAGACCACAAAATATATTACACCAGTTTCATGAAAAACAATATTTCAATTATGCACGTGTGCGTGATGGTTTATCAATGATGTTGTGGGGATTGTTTAAGAAGGTGGTGATTGCAGATAATCTTTCCAACTACGTAAATCTTGCTTATCATAATCCTGATGAAAAAACAGCGATGACATTATTACTTGCATCGTACTTTTTTGCGATTCAGATTTACTGCGATTTTTCAGGCTATTCAGATATTGCTGTTGGTGCTGCAAAAGTGATGGGCTTTAACCTGATGGAAAATTTCCGCACGCCTTATGCATCTTCCAGTATCAGGGAATTCTGGGGCAGATGGCACATATCTCTTTCTTCCTGGTTCCGTGATTATTTATATATTCCTCTTGGTGGAAACAGAGTGGCAAAATGGCGCTGGATGTTCAACCTGTTTCTTGTATTTATGATAAGTGGAATCTGGCATGGTGCAAACTGGACGTATGTAATTTGGGGAGCACTTCATGGTTTATATCTTGTGTTCGGAATACTAAAAGATGAAGCCTGCAAAAAATGGAATATCACTTTTACAGAAGAACGATCGAAGTTTATTAAAGGACTGAATATTCTCATCACCTTCCATCTTGCATTGTTCGCCTGGATTTTTTTCCGTGCAAATACTGTTACAGATGCGTTTACTATCATTGAAAAAATTACTACTCAGCTCCATATCGGCGACTTCTTCAAAAGTCTTGTATTTTTTGTTGGCAACCCAAACTATGTTGGAAAAATTGTATTCCACCTGTTGTTGATTACCTTCTTCGTTGCTATTGATCCATTCCTCGATCAGGTGGTAAAACAGAAAATACAAATGAAATCTTCTGTAGCGAAATTAGTCGTGTATTCTGTCATTCTTGCTTCCGTTATTCTATTCGGTTATTTTGGTGAAGTGCAGTTTATTTATTTTCAATTCTGATTATGAAACTGCTTATAAAAAAAATATTTCTGTTCGGGCTGCTTGCACTCAGCATATATATAATAATGTTCGGTGCACTATATTTTATACGTATTGGAAATGTTCCTCTTGTTTATAGGAGTACGCAGGGAAATGTATTTAAGGGAGGGCTGACTTACAAGAAGTTTAAAGAGTTCAATCCTGCCGAAAAGTATGATATTATTGTGCTGGGTTCATCGCATGCATACAGAGGATATGATCCTGAAATTTTTGCATCTTACGGATATAAAATATATAACCTGGGAAGCAGTGCACAAAGTCTTCTTTCCAGTTATGTAATTGCACGAAATTATATTAACCGCGATAATTGCAACACCGTTATTATCGATCTGTACGACAGAATTTTCAGGTATAGCAGTATTGAATCATTGAGTGATATAACACAGAATGTCAGTTCCGACAAAGCAGCAGCTGAACTTTGTCTCCGTTCAAAAGATCTGCGTGCCATCAATATGTTTACACTGCGTATGTTTTGTAAATTTGATAAGCCACTGAATAATGATACATTAAATCTGATGAGTGGATTTCAGGCAAGTAATAATCAGCTGGTGTTACCTGGTAATCCTAAAGATCCTGACTATACATCCAATAAAGAAACGTTGAACTCCTTTACAAAACTGATTCATTATCTGAATAACCAGGGCATTCATATTATTCTTGCCGAACATCCGCTTCCTGAAGTTTATACTATTTCCGAAAGTAAACACAGCAGATTCGTTACCGACATTAATAAAATCATTAAGCCGTATAATATTAAATGGTATGATCTGATGAGAGACAGTACAATGACTGGCATTCAGTATTATGCTGATGAAAACCATCTGAATTACAGAGGAGTAAAAAAATACAATCATAAACTCATTGAACTTTTAATTAAAGATCAACAGCTTCCTCCTAAAAGCCATTAAACCTTTTCAGGTGTTTTGCCGTTAAATGCTTATATAATATCCATACTGATGAATAACAGAATTCTGATCGTTGTTGGCACTCGTCCTAATTTCATAAAAATAACCCAGTTTAAAAATGCCAACAAGGCAATGGGAAATCCTTTTGAAATTAAAATTGTACATACAGGCCAGCATTACGATGATAAAATGGCTGCCGTTTTTTTCGAACAGTTTGAATTGGAACCGGATTTCTTTCTGAATATTCCACAGGCATCAGCAAACTCACAGGTTGCAGAAATTATGCTGCGACTGGAGAAAGTAATTCTTGATTATAAACCTTCAATGGTAATGGCTGTGGGAGATGTAAATTCCACTTTTGCTGCAGCCTTCACTGCACATAAACTGAATTGCAAAGTAGCACATATTGAAAGTGGTTTACGCAGTTTCGACAGAACGATGCCGGAAGAAATCAACCGTTTGTTAACTGATGAAATCAGTGATTATTATTTCATCACTGAACAAAGCGGAATGGATAACCTTTTAAAAGAAGGACGCAGAAAAGAACAGATGTTTTTTGTTGGTAATACGATGATTGATACTCTTGTTGCTTTTGATGATAAAATACAGAAGAATACTGTTTTGAATGATTACCATTTAAAAAGCAGAGAATATGTATTAATGACAATGCATCGTCCTGCAACAGTGGATCACCAGGAAGGATTGAATAAACTGATTGACATAATAGATTATATAACGAAAAGTTACGATCTTGTTTTTCCTATTCATCCACGTACATTAAACAGGATTGAATCATTCGGATTAAGTCCAAGAATAAAAAGTAATTCACGACTTCATCTCACAGAGCCACTGGATTATTTTGCATTTCAGAAACTCACTTCCGATTGTCGTTTTGTAATTACTGATAGCGGAGGAATACAGGAAGAAACAACATTCCGTCGTATACCCTGTTTAACGTTACGCCCGAATACAGAACGTCCTTCAACAGTATGGATCGGAACTAATGAACTTGTTCCATTTGATATTGGTGCAGTGCAGCAAAAGATAAATGAAATAACAAGTGGTACATTTAAAAAAGGGGATATTCCACCTTGCTGGGATGGCCGTTCAACAGAACGTATACTGGAAGTGTGTACTCAACTTCTCCTAAAAACACAGTCAGCTATTTTGTAGTTATGAAAATCTACAGCTATACGGACAAAAGTAACAGGTCACCGGAAAATATTTTTTCTATTGACAGTCCGTTGCAGTTTCAGAAAGGATTTTCAGTTTTCTACCAGAAGTATTTTAATAATGAAGTTAAAATTCTTCATTCAGAAAGATTCAATGCTTTTATTCCTATCCGTTATTTCAAATTAAAAGTATTTCATTTTGCACAGATATTACATGCACCTGTCTGCAACAATGTAGAGCTTGATGCAGAAACACAACAACTTTTTTTTGAAGACCTGGTAGAATATCATATCAAGCATGAATTATGTCAGCGTTTTATTCAGCCTCATCCGTACGGAATATTGAAAGCCGTTCCGCGTGGTGCTCAATCCTGCCCGTTCGGAACATATATAAATCATCTGGATAAAATGAATGACGAAGAATTGTTATTCAGTTTCGATCCTAAATACCGGAAGTCAGTAAATCACGCAGAAAAAAACGGTGCTGTAACACGTTTTGGAAGAGATCAGTTTGATGTGTTTTATCAACTCTACAAACAAACTACTGAGCGTGCCGGAATACATTGCGATACTGTTGCTTACTTTGATGCTTTATATAAACACCTTGGTGAAGAATATATAGAAGTTGGTGTGGTTTACGATCAGGATCAACCGATAGGTGGAATTTTTTTACTCAATACTAATTACTCTGCATTATGTACACATGCAGGTTCAGGTGGAGAAAGTAAACTTTATGGCGGGATGAAAATGCTGCATTACCAGATGATGTTACGCTTGAAAAAACGCGGTGTTCGTTTATATGATCTTGTTGGAGTACGCATTAACAGTAATAATGAATCACTGGAAGGAATATTCCGGTTTAAGAAAGGATTTGGAGGAGACCTAAAAGAAGGATATCTCTGGAAAATGGATATTGCACCAGTAAAGTCGCGTGTGTTTGATATGATGATGAAACTGCGTTACAGGAGTAATGCAACACGCGATATTATTGATGAAGAAAGTAATTAATAGAAATAGATAATCCTCCACCACCACATTATGTTTTCATTATCAGGCTTCTTCTTCCGGCTGACTAATAACAGGCTTATAAATAATCTCCTCATACTTCTGCATATGGATGTATGGATGGTTGACCGCTTCGCTATATATAAACGTGTGGTTCCTGATGTACAGCTTTCTCCTCAGGAAATGGCAGGCTTCTCACGCAATAGAGAAGTACAGGAAGCAATTGATAAAACGCACGATGATCTTCAGCAGGTTGCTGCAGAAATGGTAAAACCAAACGGCAGCATACTTGATATTGGTTGTGGTGCCGGTGCTTATCTCACACACTTTGTAAAAAAATATACAGTTACCGGCATCGACCTGAACAGAACCATGATTGAAAAAGGAAAAACGCTGTTTCCTGATGTGGAATTTATATATGATGATTTCCTTAAATATCAGTTCAGTAAAAAATTCGATTATATATACTCTATTAGTGTGCTCGAATTTATTCCGCCTGGCCGTCTTGCGGTTTTTTTTGCTAAAATTGCAGCGTTGTTAAATGAAAACGGCATTCTGTTTCTTCATTACCCTCATGCATTAGATAAGAAGTCGCTTCATTTTCCTGATCTTTACTATATTGAATATTCTCCGGCTAAAATTGCTGCTGCTGCACTACCCTATTTCACCACCGTAAGTCATAACCATGCTTTCGACAATAGGATTATAGAGCACTTTGATGATAATCCGTATAACCCCGGAACACGTACCTTCAAAAACGGGTACCTGTTAATTGCCAGAAAAAAACAGAATTAAAGAAGCTATCAGTGATGCCATCAAGAAAATTAATGTTTACGTTCGATTACGAACTTTTCCTGGGAAGGAGAAGTGGTACTGTGCATGATTGCATGGTCGATCCGACAAACAGACTTCTTGAAATTTTCCGTAATCAGCAGGTCTCAGCAATTTTCTTTGTTGACACTACATATCTTCTCCGGGTAAAAGAATATTGTAACAATCATCCCGGATGTAAAAAAGATTTTAATAATATAAGTGCTCAGTTGAAACAGATGGTTCGCGATGGCCATCACGTATATCCTCATATTCATCCCCACTGGCTGGATGCTGTTTATCTTCCGGAAATCAATGAATGGGAACTTACTTCGGTGGAACGTTATCGCTTTCACAACATAACAGAAGCAGAACGTGAACTTGTATTTAAAGGATCCATTGATGTTCTGAATGAAATATTACTTCCTGAATTTCCCGATTATCATATTGATGGTTTCAGGGCAGGAGGATGGTCACTTCAACCTTTCTCTGATTTCAAACCATATTTTAAAAAATTCGGTATCCATTATGATTTTAGTGTGCTCCCTGGCACTTATCAGTTTTCAAATGCCCAGCATTTCGATTTCACAGTTGCACCTCAAAAACCGGTGTACCGGTTCGAAGATGATGTTAATATCGAGAATGTAAATGGAGATTTTATTGAGTTGGTGAGTTCTATTCTGCATGTTTCACCAACCATAAACTTCCTGCACAAAATGCATCTGCACTGGTTGCACCGTGTAAAAGGTGATCATACTTATGGCAAAGGACAGGGACAACGTTCGCAGGAAAATCCTTCTCTTAAACCTGCTGACAGTACAGGATCTTCCATTCATAATCCTCAGCATCAACCTGTTTCTATTGAGACTATGAGCATGGTAAAGTTTGGAGTTTATCGTCGTTACCTGTCATCTCACTCTTACATGCAGTTTGTTTCTCACCCGAAAATGTTAAGTCTGCACAACATGCGTACCCTGAATAGATTTTTAACTTTTGCAAAATGGAAATACCAATTGGATTACAACTTTAAATCGTTCATAAATTCCGCGAACGAACTATATTGATTGTTATTGGATGAATAGCTTTGCCATAAGGTCAACATGCACAACATTTCTATCTCTGTAATCATTCCCTGCTTTAATGTAGAAAATTATATAGCAGAAAACCTGGATTCTGTTCTGGGTCAGGATCTGCTTCCATTAGAGATTATCTGTGTTGACGACGGATCAATAGATAATACGATCAGCATCATCGAATCATACAGGGAAAAACATCCCGGAATGATTACGTTGTTAAAAAACGACGTTAATAAAGGAGCTCCGTTCAGTAGAAACAGAGGCATGGAACATTCTTCCGGTGAGTACCTCCAGTTCCTGGATGCAGATGATATAATCTTTAAAAACAAATTCTCGCATCAGCAGGAAATTATTGCAGCTTCCCCATTACATCCTGATATTTTAGTTGGCAGCTTCACTAAGAAGTTTCTGAACGGCACTGAAAAAGAATATATAAACGAACAGGTAGATAAATGGGTGGCACTTATTGATAACAGGATCGGAGTTACATCAGCCAACCTCTTTAAAAAATCGAAGGTGGAAGAAGTTGGTGGCTGGACAGAATTTTTAAAGAGCAGCCAGGAATATGATCTGATGTTCCGCATGATGCAAAAAAATGCTACTGTACTTTTTGATACTGTAAAAGTCAATTTCAACAGAGAACGTCCTTCAGGTTCCATTACCAAATCAGATCCGCGGGAAAAGTGGAAAAGATATATAAACCTCAGAGTGCGCATCTACGAACACTTGCTTGGGTTGAAAGAACTCAGCAGTGATAGAGAAGATGCATTTCTGTTGAACATGCTTATTGCAGTGCGCATTTTATACAGGTACGATAAGGAAGAAGCAGTGCAGTATTACAAACGTTACATGAAAGGAAAAGGTCTTCCTGCTGATGGGCCGTATATAAATAAATTCTATCGCCTGATTTATGTCACGTTCGGTTTCGATATCGCACAAAGAGTGACACTTTTAATTAAAGGAAGAAAAGTGAATGAAACATAAATTGCTGTTATCAGTATCCGGCAACTTCATTTCCCTGTTTTAAAAAAGTAGTTATTAATGGCTGATAAAAAAATGATTTACCTTACTTATGGCGAACCACCTTCCGGAGTTTATTCAGGACAGGTTTGCGATGTGGTAAATCATCTGAAAAAAGAATTGCAGGTGCCGATAAAACTGGTAGCTTTTATTTCTATGCAGCAGTTTGGTGATAACAAAAAAAAGATTCTCATAGAATGTCCTGATGCCATAGTGTTTCCGATGTTGCCACGGGCAGTTTACTGGCGCTGTAATATTTTTTGGCTGTGGATGATCTGCCTTTTCTTACAACCAAAAGCCATCATTGCAAGAAATGTGATTGCTGCGAACATGGCATTACGTGTAAAACCATTCAGCAGTGTAAAGAAAATATGTTTTGATGGAAGAGGTGCTATTGCTGCGGAATGGAGTGAATACGAAGTAACAGTTGCGCCTCAATGGAAAAAAGAAATTAATACGCTGGAGAAAGATGCAGTTTTAAAAAGTGATTGCAGAATTGCAGTTTCACAACATCTGGTAAATTACTGGAAAACGAATTATAATTATACAGGAAATCAACATGCAGTAATTCCCTGCACCATCAGCGCAAGCTTTATTTCCGTGTTGCCGGAAGATGATTTTATTGTTGCAAAAAGAAAAAGTATGGGTTATGAAAGTGATGATCTGCTTTTTGCTTATTCCGGTTCTACTGCAGGATGGCAGTCATTTAATCTCTTGAAAGAATTCCTGGATCCGTTATTAGGTTCCTCTGTAAAAAACAAAGTGCTTTTCCTCGCTAAAAGTGAAAGTAATATTGATGCACTGAAAGCCTCTTATCCAAATCAGGTAACGCAACAATGGCTGCAGCATAATGAGGTGAAAGAAGTTTTAAACTCCTGCGATTTCGGTGTGCTTATCAGAGAAAATACGGTTACCAACCAGGTGGCATCTCCCACAAAATTCGCCGAATACTTAGCCTGTGGTTTACCCGTTATTATCTCTGACAATCTGGGCGACTATTCCTCATTTGTGGAGCAGCACAACTGTGGCATCAAACTTAATGGTAATGCACAGAATCCAGGCTTTAACAGGCCAACAAAAAATGAAAAACTACGTATGACAGAGCTGGTAAGAAGTAATTTTACCAAACAAGCCTGTAATCCGCAATACAAACAGATTATTAACTGGTTATCTGCAACAAACTAATTTTATAATAAACACATGAGTAAAATAATTGTAACAGGAGGCGCCGGTTTTATCGGTTGCGCTGTAATCAGCAAACTTCAGAAAGAAGGACATGAAATTTTTGTAATTGATAATTTATCTTTCGGTAAGCGGGAGTTTATTGAAGTGGATAACAATCATTTTTTTGAAGAAGATATTCTGAACAGGAAAACGATTTTCTCCATTTTCGAATCTGTTCGTCCGGATATGGTAGTTCATCTTGCGGCAATACATTTTATTCCATACTGTAATCAGCATCCATACGAATCAAGCAATATAAATATTACCGGTACCATAAATATTCTTGATGCTGCTAAGAAATACCAGGCGAAGAAAGTTTTCTTTGCATCAACAGCAGCTGTTTATCCTATATATGATGAAGCAGTAAATGAAACGCATGATGTTGGTCCGATGGATATTTATGGATTGAGCAAACTTACCGGCGAACATTTATGCAATGAGTTTCATCTGCAAACTAAAATCCCTGTAATCGTTTGCCGTTTCTTTAATGCATTCGGACCAAATGAAACCAATCCGCATCTCATCCCTGAAATACAACAACAGGTAAATGGTGGATTGCGTGTTATCAAGTTAGGTAACTTAACACCAAAGCGTGATTTTATTCATACCAGTGATATGGCAAATGCTGTTCATGTGTTGTTGAATAAAATTGATGATGGAATTCATATATATAATCTCGGTCGTGGTATTGAATATGCCGTAACAGAGATTGTAGAATCTTTCTCCCGCCAGATTGGTGAAGAGATTAAAATTGAAGTGGATCCTGCACGTGTACGTAAAGTAGAAAGAATGCATTTGCTTGCTGATGTTTCAAAATTAAAGAAGCTGGGATGGGAACCATTGGTTGATATCGACGGTGGAATAAAAACACTGGTAAATCAATGGCAAACCGAAAACAGGTAGTCTTTTGTACTGATGGAATTTTTCCGCATGCAGTAGGCGGTATGCAACGTCATTCAGCGCTTCTTATTGAAGAATTGGCGCGCATGAATGAAATGGATCTTATTGTGATTCATCAGCATCCTGCAAAAGTATTTCCTTCACATTTAAACATTACGGAAATACCATTAAACTATCAGCCGGGAAAAGGAAATTACCTGCTGGAATGTTACCGCTATTCTAAAAAAGTAATGGAAGCAGTGGAGAAATATCCTGATGCAGTTATTTATTCGCAGGGACTTTCTGTATGGCATAACATCAGCAAAGTGGGCCACAGAGTTATTGTGAATCCACACGGACTGGAACCTTTTCAAACAATAGATCTTATCAATTACCTCAAAACGGCACCATTAAGAATGGCATTCCGTTATATATATAAGCGTGCTGCAAAAATTGTTTCCTTAGGAGGAAAGCTTACTCCGATCCTTCAGTCGATTGCTGGAAAAGAGAAAGTGGTGGTATTACCAAATGCAGTAACCATTGATAAATTCCCTGATCGTAATTATTCAGGTGAACATATGAATCTCTTATTCGTTGGCAGGTTTGCCGGAAATAAAGGCATTCACATTCTGATGAAAGCTGTGGAAGATCTCAACAAAGAAGGATATTTAAAACGCCTGCATTTTCAACTTGCAGGAAAAGGGCCTCTTTACGAAGAATATATAAAGAAATATAATTTCCCTAATGTTACGTTTCACGGTTTTACCAGTGATGAAAAACTTAAGGAATTATACCTGGAAAATGATGCCTTTGTTTTTCCCACTCTTTATGAAGGTATGCCAACTGTTGTACTGGAAGCAATGGCAGCCGGCATGCCGGTAATTGTAAGTGATACCGGAGCAACTGCAGAACTGGTAGATCACAGTAATGGTTTTCTGATTGAAAAAAATAATGTGCGTGCGCTGAAATGTGCCGTACAGGGTTTATACCAGATGACACCGCAACAACGGGCTCAACTTTCAGCAAACTCTTTTGAACGTGTTAAAAAACAATTCACCTGGCCTGTAGTTGCACAAATGCATACTCAACTTTTTAATACTTTCAGAGCCGGCTGATGAAAGAGTTTCTGAAAAAAAATCAACAGTTTATTTTCCTCATGTTATCGTGGATGATAGCAGGGCATATTCTTAAGGAGCTGGCAATGGGAGTTGTTATTTTATCATTCATCCTGCTTAAATATAAAAACAGGTATGAAGAAATAATTATCGCATTCTGCTTTCTGTTATTGCTTTCTGATAACAGACATCATGAATATGATTTTGCAAAAGACACAAAGGATATCATACTGGTATTACTCAGTGTATTTGCATTATTCGATTCAAAACATTTCAGGGAGAAAAATATGTTCTTCTATCCTTTCGTACCGTTTATTGTACTTGGATTTATTATGACTTCACGCCATCCTGTTATATTACTTTCATTTCAGAAAACATTGTCGTATGCATTGATGTTTGCAGTGATACCCAATTATTTTACAAAAGTTTTTTCTGAAAGACCGGAAAACTTTCTGCGCATGTTCTTTTTCTTTTTTACGTTGGTATTGTTCACCGGTTTAACAATGACGATCTGGAATCCACACGATGCTTATCTCGTTGGTCGTTTCAATGGTATGCTGGGAAACCCGAATGGTGTTGGAACATATTGTACAGTACTTGCACTTTTTCTGGGTGCTGCAATGTATCATTTCCCAACTCTGTTTACACGGAATGAACTCATCACTATCATCGGCTGTATTGCACTTTCTGTATTATTATCCGGTTCGCGTAATGCTATTTTTTCAATTCTGATGTATCTGTTCTTCCGCAGATTTTATAAGATTTCTTATTACTACGGATTTGTAATTGTAATTGTAGCAGCATTATTATTTCAACTGGTAAGTCAGTTTCTACCAATTATTATTGTTGGGCTTGGATTAGGAGATTACTTACGCGTTGAACATCTTGATGATGGTTCAGGACGTTTGATTGCATGGAATTATGCATGGGAAGAAATACAACGCAACCTGCTTTTTGGTCGCGGGTTTTCTTATGATGAACATTATTTTATGCTGCATAAAGATGAACTCAGTGCACTCGGACATCAGGGTGGTGTGCATAACACTTATCTTTCTATATGGATGAATACAGGTATTGCAGGATTGATATTGTTTCTTACAGGATTACTTCGCAGCATCTTCAAAGCATCTGCTAATTGTTACCTGGCATTGCCTGCATTATTTGCCATTCTGTTTTCCATCAGCTTCGAATCATGGTTGATGGGTTCATTAAATCCATTTACCATCGTTGCTATTTTAACTATTACGCTGATGCAGATAAAAATATCTACTCATGAACAGGAAGAAAAAAATAGTATTCCTGTACTTTGAGCTTGCAGGATATTTCCTGGCATGTGTGGATCGTCTCATAGAAATGACAGATGCAGAAGTGCATATTGTTAAGTATCCTGTTAATTCAGTAGCACCATTTAAATTCAAAATAAATCCTGAAGTAAAATTTTACGATTCTGAAAAATATAACAGGGAAGAACTGATCAGTCTGCTGCATTCTATTTCTCCTGATCTTCTTTATGTGTGCGGATGGAGTAATAAAGATTATGTGGCTGCTGCAAAATCATTTGATAAAAAAATTCCTGTGCTTCTTACTTTTGATAATCCCTGGAGAGGAACCTTGAAACAATATATAGCAACTCTGATTGGTGGTTTTTATTTGAAAAGAATTTATACTCACTGCTGGGTTCCGGGTGAGCCGAATGCTGCTTATGCACGACGACTTGGTTTTAAAGGCAAACAATTAATGCAGGGAATGTATTCTGCAGATGTAGATCTTTTTAAAAGTTATTATGAATCATTAAAAGAAAAGAAACAACAGAATTTTCCGCATCGTTTTCTGTTTGCAGGAAGATATACTGCATTGAAAGGCATCAGTGAACTATGGCAGGCATTTGTAGAGTTGCAGAATGAAATGCCGAACGACTGGGAATTGTGGTGTTTAGGAAAAGGTGAATTGCTTGATCAGTTTCCTGTGCATGAAAAGGTTAAGAATTTCGGATTTATACAACCTTCTGAAATGTATTATTACCTGGAGAATACAGGTGTGTTTCTGCTACCTTCACATTATGAACACTGGGGAGTTGCTGTGCATGAATTTGCTGCAGCAGGTTTTCCAATGATCTGCACAAATACTACAAGTGCAGCATCAGCGTTTCTGAAAGATGGTGTTAATGGATTTACAATTGAACCGTACAGTATGGATGCAATAAAGGAAGCGATGAAAAAAATTATTCATCTGAATGATGCTGATCTGAATAAAATGGCGGTGAATGGTGTAGCACTTTCAACTGTTATTACACCAACAACATGGTCGCAAACAATTATTGATTTACTAAACTAAAATGCTATGTGTGGTATAAGCGGAATTTACGGACTGAGAGATAAAACGAAAGCAACTGCAATTGTTCAGAAGATGAATGACTGCATTGCACATCGTGGTCCTGATGATGATGGATTTTATGTGGATGATGTGGTAGCATTAGGTCATCGTCGTCTTGCAATTCTTGATTTAAGTCCTGCCGGACATCAGCCCATGCATGATGCTGATGAAAACCTGGAAATTATTTTCAATGGTGAAGTATATAATTTTCTTTCTATACAAAAACTGATTCCTGAATATCAGTTTAAAACAAGAAGTGATACAGAAGTAATTCTTGCTGCTTATCGTAAATGGGGAAAAGAATGTCTGCATTATTTCAATGGCATGTTTGCCTTTGCAATCTGGGATAAACAAAAGCAGGAACTTTTTATTGCACGTGACAGACTTGGAATTAAACCACTTTATTATAATTATAAAGATGGTGTTTTATTATTTGCATCCGAAGTGCGTGCATTGCTGGAAAGTAATCTGGTGCCAAGAAAAATTAATAAAGAAGCACTGCCTGATTATTTTACTTACCAGACTGTTCATGCTCCTGCAACTTTAATTAAAGATGTATGGATGCTGATGCCTGGTCATCATGCTACTATTAATACCAGTGGAATGAAGATTGAAAAATGGTGGAGTCCGAAAGATAATTACAGTCATGAGTCGGAAGGAAAAACATATAAGCAGGTTTGTGATGATATATATAATCTGCTGGCACAGTCAGTAGAATTACGATTGATCAGTGATGTTCCTTTTGGGGCATTTTTAAGTGGAGGAATTGACTCCAGTGCCATCGTTGGATTAATGAGTCGTGTGCAGAAGCAACCTGTGAAAACATTTACCATTGTATTTGATGAAGAGCAATACAGTGAAGCTCCTTATGCACGACAGGTATCAGAACTTTTTAAAACAGATCATCATGAATTCCGTTTAACACCGGATGATTTTCTTAAAGAATTACCTGTTGCTATGGATGCATTAGATCATCCAAGTGGTGACGGACCGAATTCATATATAGTATCACGCATTACCCGTGAGAATGGAATTACCATGGCATTAAGTGGTTTGGGTGGTGATGAATTATTTGCAGGCTATCCTGTATTTAACAGATCACTGCAGATTGAATCGCAACGGTGGCTGTGGAAGATGCCTTCTGCATTAAGGAAAATGGCTGGTGTTGTTTACAGCAATATCAAACCCGGAATAACAGCAACAAAAACATTACAACTTCTGGAATTGGAAAACGGTGAACTGGAAAATACATTTCCTTTATCACGACAGGTAGGAAATCCTGATGTGTTGCGTGCATTACTTTCTTCCAACTATCATTCAACAGATGAAATAAAAAGAATTCTTAAGACGGAGATAAATGGTAAAGCAGTAAAACTTCCTTTATTAAGTCAGGTCAGCATTGCAGAAATTACTTCTTACATGCAGAATGTTTTGCTTCGTGATACAGACCAGATGAGTATGGCTGTTGCACTGGAAGTACGAGTTCCTTTTCTTGATTATAAACTGGTGGAATATGTATTGGGTGTAAAAGATGAATTTAAAAAACCATTGTTCCCGAAAAAATTATTAGTTGATAGTCTGAATGGATTATTACCTGATTCAATTGTGCATCGTAAAAAAATGGGATTTGTTTTTCCCTGGGAAGTATGGTTGAAAAATGAATTACGTCCGTTATGTGACAGCAGAATACAATCACTTGCAGAACGTAATATTGTTAATGGTGATGTGCTTCGTGATTTATGGAAACGTTTTTTACAGAATGATAAAAATGTACGCTGGCTCGACATCTGGCTTTGCGTAGTGCTGGAACACTGGATGGAGAAAAATAATATCACAGAATAACGGTGGGTCAGAAAAAAATTGTTGTTCTCATCGACTGGTATCTTCCCGGTTATAAAGCCGGCGGACCGATACAGTCTGTTGCCAATATAGTGCAGCATTTAAAAACGGATTATGATATTGCAGTAATCACAACAGATACTGATCTGCATGAAACCACATCTTACTCAGCAGTAGAAAGTAATAAATGGACAGTTGCTCCTGATGGAACACGCACCTACTACTTTTCAAAATCTGCATTGAATTTCGGTAATCTTAAAAAAATCATCCTTGGTGAGAGAGCTGACTTTATATATATCAACAGTTTGTTTTCCGTCAACTTCACCATACTTCCTTTACTGATCCGGAAATTATTTCTTCCCAACCGTAAAGTAGTTTTAGCACCAAGAGGCATGTTGGGAAAAGGTGCATTAAACATCAAACCAGGAAAGAAAAAAATATTTCTATCAGCATCACGACTATTCGGCTTATTCAAAAACATTACCTGGCATGCATCTACCATTCTTGAAGAAGAAGAAATTAAAAGTGCATTTGGAAGTAATTCAAAAGTGATCACTGCAGTAAATCTTACATCATCAAGAACACTGCAATTCATTTCAAAACCAAAAGAAGTAAATCAATGTAAGCTGGTATTTATATCACGCATTGCATCAAAGAAAAATATATTACCAGTATTGCGTGCATTGTATAGATTGCCTGATTCTATGAATGTGGATTTTGATATATATGGTCCCATTGATGAAGCTGATTACTGGAAACAATGTGAAGCAGTGATTCAACAGGCTCCCGGAAATATTAAAATCAATTATAAAGGACCTGTAGAAAATGCTCAGGTGCATGATGTATTAACGAATTATCATTTCTCCGTTCTGTACACACAACATGAAAATTTTGGTCATTCTATTATTGAAGGAATGGCAGCAGGATGTCCGGCAATTATCAGCGACCAGACACCGTGGCGAAATCTTGCAGAACAGAATGCAGGATGGGATGTGCCGGTAGATAATGAAAAAGCATTGCAACCGGTATTCACAGAAGCCTGTTTGATGAATCAGAATACTTATGACGAATGGAGCCGTGCAGCACTTACCTTTGCCTCCGGTATTATTAATGATGAAAAAGCATTAACTGCAAATAAATCATTGTTCCAATGAGTGAGACACAAACGAAAATGCAGCATAAAACCGATCTGAGTTTGTACAACAACAGTTGGTTTAAACCTGGTGCAGGAAAACTGAAGCAGGTGATGTGGTATTTTACCAACGTGTTATTTTTTATAAATCCGTTAAATCCATCCAGTGGCATAAAAGTTTTTCTGTTACGTTTATTCAGTGCACAAATAGGTAAAGGTGTTGTGATAAAACCATCAGTAAATATTAAATATCCCTGGAAACTGAAAGTTGGTGATCATTCCTGGATTGGCGAGAAAGTGTGGATTGATAATCTTGCTGAAGTGGAAATTGCTTCGAACTGCTGTATCAGTCAGGGTGCCATGTTACTTACAGGCAATCATAACTTCCGCAAAACCACATTCGATTTAATAACGAAGGGAATTATACTGGAAGAAGGTGCATGGATTGGTGCATTTGCTATTGTTTGTCCGGGAGTAACGGTAATGTCGCATGCAGTGCTTGCAGTAAACTCCGTTGCAACTGAAACATTGCAGCCCTATTCTGTGTATAAAGGAAATCCTGCCCTTCTCATCCGCGAAAGAATAATTGATTAAAACTCTGAACACAAATTTTATGAAAGTATCTATCATCACCATCACATATAACAGCGCACAGACTTTAGAGGATACACTACGCACAGTTGTGGAGCAGGATTATCCGAACCTGGAGTATCTTATTGTTGATGGAAAATCAAAAGACAATACCTTAAAGATTGTAGATAAATATAAAGACCGCATTACAAAAATTGTTTCTGAAAAAGACAAAGGTCTTTATGATGCATTGAATAAAGGAATCAAATTAGCAACAGGTGATATTGTGGGCATGTTGCATTCTGATGATTTATATGCACACAACAAAGTACTAAGTCGTATTGTAAAAAAGTTTGAAGAAGATCCAACTGTTGAAGGTGTATATGCTGATCTTGTTTTTGTAAACAGGAATGATGTAAACAAACCAATGCGTGTATGGGAATCCGGTGAATATAAAGAGGATTCATTTTTACAGGGATGGATGCCACCACATCCAACATTTTTTGTGCGTAAAGAAGTGTATGAAAAATTTGGTGGATTTAATACAGGATTAAAATTATCTGCTGACTATGAATTAATGCTTCGGTTGATTCATAAAAATAAAATCAAAATTGCTTACCTGAAAGAAACCATTGTAAAGATGAGAATGGGTGGTGTGAGTAACGTTAGTTTTTTTGTAAAACTGAAAGCCAACCTGGAAGATAAAATGGCGTGGAAATTAAACGGACTGAAACCAAAATTCGGAACGATGTTAATGAAACCACTCCGTAAAATCGGGCAATATTTTAAGAGAGCTTATACTGCTTTGTTTTTGTAGCTAGTATCTAGTATCAAGACATAAGTATCAAGTATTGAAATTCTTTTTCGGAGAAAAATATTTTACGATAGAAAAATGCTATTCGTAAATTCGTACAGATTCGTATTTCGTAGTTTACCAGCCTCCTTCCTTCGGAGCTTTATGTTTTTTCACGATGGTAAAAACGCGTGATATATTAAATCCAAAATGAATATCCCCTTTCTCCCACTTACCATCCGTTTCTGTTGTTAATACTCTTTCATTCATACCTAATGCATTGGTGAAGTGTAATTGAAATACGTGTCCTCCGGTTTCTATATCAACACCAAGAGATAATGGCATTTGAATATTATCATTTAACTGGTTTGGCAACTGATAAAAATAATCTGCTGTTAATGCAAAACGTTTTGTCAGCTTCACTCTTGCTCCCACTCCAACGGAATATATATCATGATTATCATCAGCAGTCTGTACAAGATTATTATGCACCATTGTGGGTGAAACCTGTAAAGAAAAAGCATCAGAGAATTTTCTTCCGATAATCACCTGGTTAAAAAATGCCAGTCGTGAGGAATAATAATTAGTACGTTCCGGATCATCAAACTTCATCATGTTATCTGTCATCCCGGTTACCAGAACAACAGAAAACGGAATAGCTTTTTCACCTGTCGACTGCCAGATCAAACGGTATTTTGCAAAAACATCCACTTCTTTTTTATAAGAACTTCTGCCAATACCAATCATCAATCGCTTTGTAATACCATAATCAAAACCAATACGTATACGTGCTTCATCCAGACCGAATGCCTGATAAGAACCTGTGTTAACTCTACCGAAGCGATGCAGTATCCGGAAATCAAGTACTCCGGCACCGAGAAATTCCAGCGACTGACTGCTGATCACACGCGTTGATTTAAACGCATTCTTCACATATTCCTTTGTTGGTTCATCCTTGCCCAGCTGATCCAGCAGATCCTTTTCCTGTGCATGAGCACTGTTGAAGGATGCAATAAGAAAAAGCAGTATATATATTAGTTGTTTATTCATAAAGGTGGTGTTACAGGCTCATCTTTTCGTAAGCAGCAATGATATCAATTTTCACCGACTTGGAAATATTATCCTTCACCACATTAGGAACAACAATATTATAGTCAGCCAGTAGAATTGTAAATGATGCTTTGCCTGTTGGCTTTCCTCCTTTCACTTCAATAGTTCCATCAGTTAAAACTTCTTTAGTAACTCCATGTAAAGTAAACTGACCCTTTAATTTTATTGGGTAAACACCGTCTTTCTGAAAATTAACAGCAGAAATATCATCAACTGTCCCTTTAAATGTTGACTTAGGATATTTATCTGACTCCACATAGTTTTCATTAAAGTGTTCCATCATTAATTCCTTTTCAAACTCAAATGCTTTTAACAACACTGCAAATTCCAACTGACCGGTTTTTGTATCCAGCACACTGGTACCTTTTGTGTTTACCGCTTCAATATTCTCCATATCTGATTTTGAAAAAAAAGTAACCTTACCTGAACGGGTAAAAAATTTATCCTGCGCATTCACAGTAGCAGCAGCAAGCAACAGACAAACAACAACAACAATATTTTTCATAGTATAAATTATTTTAGTATTTATTTATTCAATTACACAACGTACCATCACCACATCCATCAGCATACCGGTACAAACGCCTTTTATTTTAATTTCATCTCCTGTCTTTAATGTCTTAACCTTAACATCATCTGCTTCTATTTTACAGATCACACCAAACATATCCGATGCTGTTTTAAGAGTTACGATATTCAATCCATCTTCCACTGCAATATTGGTTACCACACCTGAAATAGAAATGATTTTATCAAGGTATTTTGCATTTGCTTTATTTTCATCTTTTGCAAATTCATTAAAAAGATCTTCCGACCGTATTCCAAGATCTGCACTTTTTGCAGCAGTACTTTTTACCGGTTTGTTGTAAAGATAAAAGCCAGTGATAGAACCCAGACAGGCAATCACTAAAAGGATTTTTACATATTTCATCTTGTTGTATTTTTAATTTAATTATTCAATGAACCATTTTCAATCCATCGTTGAACAGCCAGTATATCACAGGCCGACATCGGTCCTGCAGGTGGCATATCCTTTTGCACAACTGCACGCGTCATGATCAATGCAGAATTAGCGGACACATTAGTATAATTTGTCAGATCCGGTGGATTTCCTCCAGCAACATGACAACCGGGAATTGCACAGTTAGCCGACATAACAGGAGAAATCTTTGCAGCATAACCGGTAACTGTGGTATCACAATTTGCTGTTCCTCCATTACCAGGATATAATTCATCAGCCACATCATAATAACATCCGCCAATCAGAACACAAGAACTCAGTATCAATATTAATTTTCTCACAGTATTATTTTTATGGCTAAGATAATTAAGTTAATTGTTTTGTGTTCCTTCTGCTATCCAGTTTCGGATCACTCCAATTTCACATATTGATAACATAGCACTGTTCTTAGGCATCGGCGAATATCCTGTAAGATGCTGTATCGTTCCCAACAGTTTTCCATTTGCAACCTGTGCAGCAACCGTAGCATAACTGTTTAATACTATTCCACCACCAGGATTAGCTCCTGAATGACATCCTTTACATTTATTATTTACAAGTGGTGTTACATCCGCAGTATAAGAAACAGTTGTTGAATCGCAGGTAGTGTTAGTACAGGAAAGATTTTGCGCACCCTGTTGTATCCAGGTTTGAATTAAATTTATCTGTTGTGATGTTAATGGTGAATTGGGTGCTGGTGGCATTCTATCATCAGGATCATTTGTAGTAAGTACTTCCATTAAATCACCTGCTGAAGGACGGAATGGTTCTACGTCTGCAGTGTTCATTACGTTTATATATGAATCGAGAATTATTCCTTCTTCATGTGATGCTGCATCATGACAACCACTTTTTGCACAGTTGGAAACCAGTAATGGCAAAACCTGTGAATTGAAATAAACTGTTCCCGGATCGCAGGAAGTACCGTTATTTCCGTTATTATTATTTCCGTTATTAGTGTTATTGTTATCCGTTCCTGTAGAAACAGAAGGTAACATCGGAAGATCATGTTTACAGGAAGTAATGAAAAGCAATACCAATATAATTACCACCATCAAACCTGCTTCCCTTGCTCCTGTTAATTTCATATCAAAGCAAAAGTACTGTGACAAACAGAAGCTTCCCGACGAAATTAGCTGAATGAGAAAAACTACCTTCTGAGTTGGTACTATCCTTTCACACCATAATTTACAGTAATCAGATTTCTTTCTTTCCTGTAAGCCATTCTTTAAAATGAGGCGAGCGGTCAGTACTTACAATCGTCTCTATTTCAGATGCTGGTTTCAGTAAAATTTTCACTCGTGATTTACTCCATGCCAGCATTTTTTCTATGGATGCAATGTTCACTATGAATTGTCTGTTGATGCGGAAAAATTCAGCAGGATCAACCAGTTGTTCCAGTTCATCAAGATTAAAATCTACAGGATAACGAAGACTTTGATACGTACATAAATAATTAATTTTATCTTCTGTATAAAAATAGGCAACGTCTTTTACCTCTACCATTTTAATATTCTCACCAAACCTAATGATGATTCTTTTCTGATAATCTTTTCTTCCATCCAGCAACTGATTAATGATCTTACTCATATCAGAAGATTCCGGTTTCATTCGTTTATACTTATCCAGTGCATTGCGCAGATCATCCTTTTTAACAGGCTTCAATATATAATCAATGCTGTTTACTTTAAATGCATCAATGGCATACTGATCAAATGCTGTTACAAAAATTATCGGACAGGTAATATTTATCTTTTTAAATATTTCAAAACTCGATCCGTCGGAAAGATTAATATCCATAAAAACGAGATCAGGCATTTTATTATCATTAAACCATTTTATGGATGCATTTACAGAATTTAATGTTGCAATAATTTCTGCAGATGGTTCCATTTCACTGATCATGCGTATTAATCGTTCTGCAGCCAGTTCTTCGTCTTCAATAATAAGTGTTTTCATAGTTTTTTTAAATTAAGGGAATTGTTATGGAGAAAAAATCCTGATCATAAGAGATCAATACTTTTTCTGTACTGAGTATTTTATAACGGTTAATGATATTCTGCAATCCTATGCCAGTAGAAATCTCCGGTGTAAGTTTAACATTTATATTATTTTTTACTGTGATGGCATTACCGCTTGCCTGAAATACTTCCACTGTTAACGGTGTTTCCCTGGATACTGCATTATGCTTTATGGCATTTTCAATGAGCAGTTGCAATGATAAAGGAGGAACTTTTCCACTGTCGAGCAACTTTTCACTCAGATTGATCTGCAACCTCAGATGTTCACCAAAACGTTTTTTCTGAAGATAGTAATATGTCTTCACCATTTCTATTTCATCACGCAACATGATGGTTTCCTTTTCACGATGCTGAATCATATTGCGGAAATAATCAGAAAGTTTTTCTACATATTCAATCGCAACATCTTTATCTTTTTCGATGATAGCAATCAATGTATTAAAACTATTAAAAAGAAAATGCGGATTCACCTGACTCTTTAATGTTTCAAAACGATACTCAACACTTTCCTTTTTCAATGCTTCAATTCCTTTCAATCGCTTATCACGGTTTCTGATGATAATAATTCCGGCAATAATAATAAGGACAATAACAGAAGTGATAAACCAGTTTTCTTTCCATGCCGGTTTTCTGATGAAGAAACTATAGTCTGTAGTTTCAGAAACGGTGAAGCTCGGACTTAACGATGCCCTCACTTTAAAATCATATTTCCCGGGAGGAAGATTAGGAAAAACTACCTGTTTATCAGATGTTGAAATCCAGTTGGAGTTATATCCTTCGAGCATGTACTGGTAATTAATCCTTGCAGGATCAGTGTACCAGATGCCGGTAAAATCAAAAACAAAACTATTCTGGTTATAGGCAAACTCATGCTTTGAAACCTGGTTGTGCCTGCTTCCAATAAGTGTAACATTACTTAACACTACTTCCGGTCCGGCAGGATTTATATTTAATATCGGATTATATATAACAATTCCTTTTTCAGTTCCAATCCATACGCTGCCTGACTGATCAACAGTAATAGAATTCAGATCAGGATTTATTTCCGACAGATTATTTTCTGCACCATAGAAATCAATTTTACCGGTTGATGTATGCAGTATGTCAATACCCTTTTTATGCACCATCACAATCCTGTCGAATGATACATATTTCAAAGCAGTAATGGTAAGCTCTCTCAACCCCTCTGCTTTTCCATAATTATGAAAAGTACGACCATCAAACCTGCAGATTCCTTCGCCGGGAGTGCTGAACCATATTGCTCCTTTATTATCTTCCGTTATGCTGTAAACGGTGTTGCTTCTTAATCCCTGTTCTGTAGAATAATTATAATACTTTCCGTTGGTATAACAGGTCAATCCTTTTTTATCCGTTCCAAACCATACTCTGTTGCGTGAATCGACAAAAACGGTATATATATAAAAGTTTCCAAGTGTTGCTTCTGTGTCTAGTTTAGTTATCTCCACATCTGGTTTATCTGTTAAACAGGATCCTTTGATCTTACAATAAAATGCACCACCAAATGTAGCCAGCCATACTTCATCACCACTTCCATCAATAGATAAAATACTGGCATCATTCAGATCCGGATTACTGATGCGTTGTACAGTTCCTGTTATTGTATTAAGCCGGAATAAACCACCACCCATTGTACCAACCCACAGATACCCGCATTCGTCTTCATACAGACTTACAATATCAATTAAACTTGTACCGGCAGTAATGGTATAATGCCTGATGTTACCACCTTTTGTATTGAAACTAAGCAGTCCCTGATCAGGAGTGAGATATATATCATTCGATCCACTGCAGTAAACGGTGTGTACATAATTAATTTTTTCTTTACCTATAGCATTCATAAAAGTAAGCCAGTGACTATGTGAACGAATGAGTCCTGTACCGGAAGCCATCCAGAGATTTTCTTCCGGATCGGAAATAACTTTTCTGATATCGTTAAAAGTAAATTCACCATAACCGGAATAATTAATCAGTGAAGAAGATGCTGTCATATCTAAATAAAATACACCGGATCCTTCTGTTCCTAACCACAATTCATTTTTATTAAAATATATATCCAGAACAGGACCATGTTTCCAGTTACGGCTCCATTGCGGCATTTCAATTCTTTTTTCCTGCATTATATATCTGCACACACCGCTATCCTGTAATCCTATCCATATGTTTCCGTTTTTATCTTTTGTGAGATCTCGTATAATAACATCAGGAAGCTGCTTATTAAAATTTAAAGCAGCTACTTTATAGGAAGCGCTATCTTTTATGAGCAACGTAATTCCCTGGTCAGTGCCGATCCATATCCTTCCGGTATTATCTTCTTCAACAGTATAACAATAATCATCCTTAAGGCCTTCATTCATTCCAAAATGCCGGAGATGTTTGCCTTGAAAAATATATACACCATCACCACCTGTAGTAAACCACAATACACCATTATGATCTTCAAACACAGAAGTAATTTTATCTTTCGGTTTCATTTCTGAAACAAGTGATGTCAATCCTGAATCTGTAACAAATGCAATAGTGCCGGAATTATAACCTGTCCAAACAATGCCTTTACTGTCAGTAAAAACTGCTGTTGCTTCATCAGGAGTTCCGGATGATTTTAGAGCGAAAGAAATATAATCTGTTCCGTTATATTTTAACAACCCTTCTGTTGATGCCAGCCACAAAATTCTGTTAGTATCAATACTGAGGGAATTAAATCCGAGGTTCAGGTTCTCGCGGTTTACAATCACCTGCTTAAAAAAAGGCGTCTGCGAATATGCAGATGAAACCTCCACAATCATATATAATAAAAAGAGCCGGTAAAATTTTTGTTTCATGGAGTTGCTCCGGCGGATTTATTTCTTCTTAAGTGCTGCTTTAATTTCAATCTTTATTTCGGAAGCTATTTTTTCATGCACAACTTTTGGCACTCTGATGTTATGGTCTTTCAGTGATACAGTAAAATTCGACTCCAGTTCCACACCATCTTTACCTGTAGTAAGCTGTGCTCTTATGATTCTTTCTTTTACAATACCATGCACCGTAAGTAATCCTTTTGCTCTTACCTGGTAAACACCGGGCACATTAAAATCAACTTCTTCAATAATTTTTCCTTTAAATGAAGTCAATGGATAAATATCTGATTCCATATAGTTTTCATTAAAATGTACACGCTGCAGGGAATTGTTAAATCCCTGGAAGGAACTGTTAAGCACCGTAAATACAAATGTTCTTTTTTCCTGATCAATAACTCCCTGCATCCTGGATGACTCCGCAGAAATCACTTCCAATGGCGCTTCAGAGCGGAATTTTACCGAAGAAGTGGTAACATAAAATAAGTTCGATTCCGAACCGGGAAAAATAATAGCCAGGCAAGCAATAATGGTAACCAGAAATAACTTCATCCGGCAATAATTATCTTCAACATTTAACAAAGATAATCGGTTGATATCACATGGATATTATTCAGTTGCCGGAATGGTATTCTGTAATTTCTCAAGTACCTTCGCAGCGCCTGATAAAAATACAGGTACACTACTTTTTTTAAGATGTCAACAAACATAGTAAGGCAACACTACAAAATCAGCAAGGACGACAGGCTGAAATCGTTAAACCAGAAACCACTTATTGTATGGCTTACAGGACTTTCCGGTTCCGGGAAATCCACTATAAGCGACAGGCTGGAACAGATTCTTCAGGAAAAAGGTTTTAAAACCTACCTGCTTGATGGTGATAATATAAGGCATGGGCTTAATAAGGATATCGACTTCAGTGAAGCCGGAAGGAAGGAGAATATCCGTCGTATTGGTGAGGTGGCCCGCCTTTTTATAGATGCCGGAATTATTGTTATCACTGCATTTATTTCCCCTTTTCGCGAGGACAGGAGTTTTGTACGCGGACTGGTTGGTGAACAGGAATTCCTGGAGGTTTTCGTAAGTTGCCCGATTGAAGTGTGTGAAGCACGTGATGTAAAAGGGCTTTATGCAAAAGCACGGAAAGGAGAGATCCCTGCCTTCACCGGAATCAGTTCTCCCTTTGAAGAACCGGTGCAGGCTGAGGTAATAGTGCAATCCGATTTGCTGGATATTGAACAATGTGCAAACAAAATATTTGAAGAAGCGTATAAAAGAATCAAAGTATAATGGAAATGATCCTCTACAATCTAAATCACCTTCGCTCACTGGAAGCTGAGGCAATATATATTATCCGTGAAACGGCAGCACAGTTTGATCGCCCGGCATTGTTATTCAGTGGTGGTAAAGACTCCATCGTGATGGCACATCTTGCAAGAAAAGCATTTTATCCTGCCCGTATTCCTTTCCCTTTTTTACATGTTGATACAGGACATAATTTTCCTGAAACAATTGAGTTTCGTGATCAGCTTGTTGAAAAAACCGGAGCACAGTTAATTGTTCGTTATGTTCAGGATAGTATTGATAAAGGAAGAGCAAAAGAAGAAAAAGGACCGAATTCAAGTCGTAATGTTTTGCAGACTGTAACATTACTTGATGCATTGGAAGAACTGAAAGTTGATGCAGCATTAGGTGGTGCACGTCGTGATGAAGAGAAAGCAAGAGCTAAAGAAAGATTCTTTTCACATCGTGATGAATTCGGACAGTGGGATCCAAAGAATCAGCGTCCTGAATTATGGAATTTATTAAATGGCCGTAAAAATGTAGGTGAGCATTTCCGAGTGTTTCCATTAAGTAACTGGACAGAAATGGATGTTTGGCAATATATAAAGCTGGAGAAGCTGGATATACCAACCATCTACTTCACACATCGCAGAGATTGCGTAGATCGTGATGGAATGATATTATATGTTTCAGATTTTATTACTGTAAGAGCAGGAGAAGAAATCAGCAACCGTGTGGTGCGTTACCGTACAGTGGGTGATATGACCTGTACTGGTGCTGTTGAATCCCTTGCATCATCCATCGATGAAATTATTGATGAAATAGCAACCAGCAGAACAACAGAACGCGGAACAAGATCAGATGATAAGAGAAGTGAAACTGCAATGGAAGACAGAAAGAAAGCAGGATACTTTTAAATTATAAATTCTAAATTATAGATTATAAATTATTTCTCAGCGAACTCATAAACACTGTTAGCTCTGCGTGAAAAAAAAAATAAAATAGAAATTATAAATTCAAGATTATAAATTAGAAATTATTTCTCAGCGAAATTTCGGGTGAAAAATAATATATATAAAAGTTTGACAAAATCGTAATTCATAAATCGTAAATCGTAAATCAAAATGAGTAATTTCAGCCAGGAGGGTTATCTGAATATGGAACTGTTACGTTTCACCACTGCAGGAAGTGTGGATGATGGTAAGAGTACTTTGATAGGAAGATTATTGTACGATAGTAAATCCATTTTTGAAGATCAGCTCGAAGCAGTAAGAAGAACCAGTGTACAAAAAGGTTTTGAGCATGTGGATTTAAGTCTGTTGACTGACGGTCTTCGTGCGGAGCGTGAACAGGGAATTACTATTGATGTTGCTTATCGTTATTTTGCAACACCACGTCGTAAATTTATTATAGCGGATACTCCTGGTCACATTCAATATACACGTAACATGGTAACAGGTGCAAGTACTGCAAATGTTGCTTTGATTTTAGTTGATGCCCGTAAAGGTGTACTAGAGCAAACAATACGTCATTCATTTATTGCAGCATTACTTCAGATTCCTCACTTAATTATTTGCGTGAACAAAATGGATCTTGTTGATTATAGTGAAGAGCGATATTGGGAAGTAGTTGAAGAATATAAAAAGCTTTCTTCAAAACTGGAAATTAAAGATGTAACGTTTTTACCAATCAGTGCATTGCATGGTGACAATGTAGTTGATAAGTCAACCAACATGAACTGGTATCATGGAACAACATTAATGTATCTGTTAGAAAACATACACATCAGCAGCGATGAAAATCATATTGACTGCCGTTTTCCTGTTCAGTATGTTATCCGTCCTCAGCAAAAAGAATATCATGATTACAGAGGATATGCAGGACGTATTGCCAGCGGAATTTTTAAACCGGGTGATAAAATAAAAGTATTGCCAAACAGCGAAACTGCAGTAATTAAAAGCATCGAATTATTCGGTGAGCAGATAACTGAAGCCTTTGCACCGATGTCGGTTACCATGACACTTGACCGAGATGTAGATATCAGTCGCGGTGATATGCTTGTGCGTGAAAACAATGTTCCGCACTCGGAAAGTGAATTTGATGTAATGATATGCTGGTTGAATTCCGGCAAGATGGAGTTGGGTGGAAAGTATGCTATCAAGCACACAACAAAAGAAGCACGCTGCATAATAAAAGACATTCGTTATAAAGTTGATATAAATACCCTGCATCGGAATGAAATTGATAAAAGCATCGGCATGAATGACATTGCACGTGTTACATTAAAAACAACAGTTCCACTTCATTTCGATCCATACCGTAAAAACAGAATTACAGGAAGTATTATTTTAATTGATGAAGGAACAAATGAAACCGTAGGTGCAGGTATGATCGTATAAAAGGTAAAACAAACACCATGGAAAACTATCATCCTTATCTTTCACTTGCATTGAAGGCTGCAATAATGGCCGGCAAAGAAATTAAATCTGTTTATGCCAGTGGTAATTTTAATGTGGAACAGAAAGATGATAAAAGTCCTTTAACAGAAGCTGATAAACGTTCACATAAAAAGATTGCAGATATATTAAGTGAATCCACACTTCCTGTTTTAAGTGAAGAAGGAAAAGCAATTGATTTCGATGAAAGAAGTCACTGGAAATTATTCTGGATGGTGGATCCATTGGATGGAACAAAAGAATTTATCAAACGCAATGGTGAGTTTACAGTCAATATTGCACTCATCAGAAGTGGTGAACCTATTTTAGGAGTTATTTATGCTCCTGTAATTGATACATTATATTTCGGATGCGAGGATACAGGAAGCTATAAACTGGAAGCTGATGAAGAATATCTTTCACATCTTATGTTAGCACAACATGCTGCTGACCGTATCATGCAGGCGGCAACAAAACTTCCGATAAAATATGAACAGAAAGCATTTACCGTTGTTGCAAGCAGAAGTCATATGAGCCCTGAAACGGAAGCATATATAGAAGACCTGCGTAAACAACATGGTGAAGTGGAACTGATCAGCAAAGGAAGTTCACTTAAATTATGTTTGGTTGCAGAAGGAAGTGCACAGGTATATCCACGTTTTGCTCCAACTATGGAATGGGATACTGCAGCAGGACAGGCCATTGCAAAGTATGCAGGATTTAATGTAGTAAATGCTGTGGATCATCAGCCTGTTATATATAATAAGTCAGAATTACTCAATCCCTGGTTTATTGTAGGTTGATTTTTTTATTGAGTGCAGTTTAATATATAATAACTTTCCGGTAATAATTACGCAAACTCAATGAGTGAAGTTTGCATGCATGAAATATCAACTTTCCGATCCTGAAATTTTTATCCGTACACTTACTGCAATAACTATAACTATTGCTGCTTTGGCAATAACTTTCCTGGCGCATTTTTAAGATGATATTTTTTTACAGACAGTTTCATTCGGCTTCCCTTAAATTTTATTACAATATCATGATGTAAGATTATATTCCTTCTACATTTTACCATTATATTTGGTTCATCAACCCCATTTATAATGAAATCATTACTCACTTTATTACTCCTTTCGTTTATTACATTTTCATACGGACAGCAGTTCACCATTCATCCCATGCCTTCGGGAACATTTACGGTTGTTGAGCTCCGTTACAAAAACGGTATTGCAATAGATTCCGGCAATAATTATTGGGTGGCTTTTGATAGAGTTGGACTTGGAAAATATGATGGTTCTTCCTGGACCATGTACGACACCATTAATGGTTTACTTCCTTCACAAAAAGTAACAGATGTTATAATTGATAATCAGAACAGGATACTTGCTTCTACAGGAAAAGGATTATCAATATACGACGGAACCACCTGGCAGCATTTTAATAATAGTAATTCACCATTACCAATTGGCGGCGCTACAACAGTAACAAGCAGTGGAAATATAATCTGGGTGGGAACAAATTCCGGTATATATAATTATGATGGAACCAACTGGACCTCTTATACAGTATCCACATCAGGACTTGTAAGTGATTCTATAACAGGAATTGCAGTTGGAAATAATGGTTCTGTATGGATTGGAACCAAACACGGTATTTCTAAATTTTTTAACACTTCATGGAATAACTATTCTTCCTCCAACACTTCTTTATCCAACGATAATATTAAAAGTATTAAAGCAGACAGTGCGAACGTTGCATGGATAATAAACGCAACCAGTAATTGTTATACTCTTAATAATACTGCAACTGATTTTATAGCACTTTCAGAAATACTGCCTGCTCCTTTAAATGGATGCAGTACATGGAATTCGCTGGTGTTTTCAGAACTTGCAGAAAATAACGGGTCTATATATGTTATTAAAGACAATCCAAATCCTGTCCCTTCAACTGCAGAATCAAACAGTATATTGCTTCAGATAACAGCAGATCACAAATTTAAATATACAGGCGCAGAGCATGGCTTAACCAGCGCAACAACTCTCTTGCAGATTGATTACCGGAACGGAAAATTTGCTGATATTGGTTTTTATATTCAGTCTACTCAACCATCATTTTATATAGCATC
>JBDTVD010000003.1:0-36990 GCA_040007375.1 Bacteroidota bacterium
AGGAATTATAATAACAAACCACCTTTGCGAACCTTTGCGTTTTATTCCTTTGCGCACTCTGCGGTAAAAAGAAAATCATTAATAGAAAGATAAAATTTTAAGAACAGAAAAGTATTATGAATTGGCTGGATTATATTTTTGATGATAGAGTTGCTTTTGAGGAGAAGGCATTATCTGTTTTTCAATATCAAGTTAAAGAAAACAAACTATATGCTGATTATATACTTGCTTTAAATACTAATATTGATGAAGTAAAACGTATTGAAGATATTCCTTTCCTTCCTGTTTCCTTTTTCAAAACGCATAAAGTAATTTGTGGTGATGAAAATTTTCAAAATGCATTCACCTCCAGCGGAACAACAGGTGATACATCGTCGCATTATATAAAAGACCTTGCTCTTTACGAAAGCAGTTTTATGAAATCGTTTGAACAGTTTTATGGTGATATAACAGAGTATTGCTTTCTTGCCTTACTTCCTTCTTATCTCGAACGCGAAGGTTCATCGCTTGTATATATGTGTCAGCATCTGATTGAGAAAAGTAAACATCCGTTAAGTGGATTTTATCTTCACAACAGGAGCGAATTATATCAATCACTTCAACAATTAAAAAAGGAAAATCAAAAAACAATTCTGATCGGTGTTACTTATGCTTTGCTTGATCAGGCAGCAGATTTTCCAATGGATTTTCCGGAGTTAATAATTATGGAAACAGGAGGGATGAAAGGCAAACGAAAGGAAATGATCAGGGAAGAGATTCATGATATTTTAAAAGCTGCATTTCATGTTAATGCTGTTCATAGTGAGTATGGTATGACGGAATTATTATCGCAGGCCTGGTCAGCCGGAAATGGTGTGTACATTTGTCCGGCATGGATGAAACTGCTGGTACGGAATGTAAATGATCCGATGGAAGTAAAAAGTAAAGGTTCCGGTGGAGTGAATATTATCGATCTTGCCAATATATATTCCTGTTCTTTCATTGCAACACAGGATCTGTGCATAATAAATGATGATCATTCTTTTACCATCATCGGCAGATTTGATAACAGTGATCTGCGTGGTTGTAATCTGATGATTTTATAAAAAATAGTATCAAGACATTAGTATCAAGTATCAAGACTAAAAACAGAATTTTAAAAATGTCGAACAGAAGAAGAATCATAATAATAATGGTATCTGTAATTTCAGGAACCGTACTTTCCTTTTTTATTTTCAAAGCCAGAAAAGGTCCTGCCGGATTAACCAATGACGATTATTCAACCCTCATCACTAATTTTATTTTTTCACTGGCAATCATTGTCGGTGTAGGTTTAATGTTTGCATGGAAGAAAAATAAAGAAGAGAAGTCTGACAGGAATTAGTTATTTTGGTGCACTTATAAACTCAGTCACCGTGAAAAATCTTCTACTTGCAGTTCTATTCTTAACATCTTTCAACTCTTATAGTCAGTCCTCCTCTCCCTGCAGTCTGTGGCCACGTTACGATCAGGAAATATTTCCTTCCGTTGATACCACTTATAATGTTATTTATGGCAGCAATTCAGATTACCAGGGAGTGAACCAGATTCTGAAGATGGATATTTATCAGCCTTCAGGAGATACATTATCACAACGGCCACTAATAATTTTTGCTCATGGAGGAAGTTTTGTTGCGGGCGATAAAGCAAATACTGACCAGATAAATCTCTGCACTCATTTTGCAAAAAGAGGATATGTAACAGCCACTATTAATTACCGTTTGGGAATGTTTCCTATCAATGGAGCAACTGCAACGGATGCTGTTTACCGTGCCTGCCAGGATATGAAAGCTGCCATTCGTTTTTTCAGAAAAGATGCTGCAACCACGAATTTATATAATGTTGATCCAACTGTTATTTTCATAGGAGGAACATCTGCCGGTGCATTCACTGCTTTGCACACTGCATATATGAATACGTATGCTGAACTTCCTGCAACAATTGATACTTCTGTTATTGGCAACCTGGAAGGAAACAGTGGTAATCCGGGATATTCTTCAGAAGCCAATGCAGTGATTAATTTATGTGGTGCATTAGGAGAATCATCATGGATTGTTCCCGGAGATATTCCACTGTGCAGCATGCATGGAACTGCTGATGGTACTGTTCCTTATTCTTCTCAAATGCTATATCTCTTCGGTATTGTTCCGATTATGGTAGTGGATGGCAGTTATGCAATTCATAATTATATAAATACTTTCAGTCATCCTGCAACTATGTATACATGGTATGGTGCTGATCATGTTCCTTATGATGGAGGAACAGCAAGTGCTATTGCTTACCTTGACACGACATTGCGGTTTGTAAGTAATTTTCTTTACACTTACTCCGGATGTATTCCTTCGGATCCAAACCCTTTAGCCAATACAGTTTATACAACCACTGGTATCGGTTCTCAAAGTGCAGCATTGTCTGTAACTGCATCAAGTCCAGCCAGTGATTTTATCAGGCTGAACCATGTTGGTGAAAAAGGAATTGTAAGGGTATATGATGAAGCCGGACGAAAAGTGACCTCCTTAGCTGTTGATAATGCCTCCGAAACATTTAATATTTCCTGCTCTAACTACCAGAATGGAATTTATGCAGTTCATTATGAGACGGTTAAAGGTGTTGAAATTCTTAAGGTAGTGGTCTGTCATTAGGAAGATAAAAACGATTATTTTTGCCTCGATGGCAAGAATAACATTCAACAATAAAGTGAGTCCGTTTACTGACACACTCAAGGCACGAATTCAACAATATTTCGAAAACAATAAACTGGAGCTGACGGGAAACCGACATCTTTTTGTAAAAACTATAATCCTCGTTAGTTCATTAATTTTGATCTACGTTCTTCTGGTATTTTTCACTCCTCCTGTTTGGATTTCTATAGTGCTGTGTGCATTACTGGGAGTTAATTTTGCGGCAATAGGATTTAATGTAATGCATGATGGTGCGCATGGAAGTTATTCCGGCAAAAAAACTATCAATGAAATTATGGCTTATTCTCTCAACCTGATGGGAGGAAGTTCATATATATGGAAAATTAAACATAATCTTATACATCATTCATTTACCAATGTAGAAGGTATGGATGATGATATTGATATCAGACCATTTATGCGTGTGAATGAAGACCAGCCACGTTACTGGTTTCATCGTTTTCAGCATATATATTTTTTGTTGTTGTATGGGATGTCGTATTTCCTGTGGGTATACTTTCAGGATTTTCAAAAATATTTCTCTAAAAAAATCGGTGACACTCCATTACGAAAAATGAGTGTTAAAGATCATTTCATATTCTGGATCAGTAAACTTGTATATATATCTGTTTTTGTTATTATTCCTATTTTTAAAATAGGTCTTGCTGATACATTGATTGGTTACGGTATTGCGGTTTTTGTATGTGGTGTAATGATAGCTGTTGTATTTCAGCTGGCTCATGTAATTACTGAAACTTCATTTCCACGTCCAGATGAAAATACCTCAAAAATTAATAATGAGTGGGCGGTTCATCAATTGGAAACGACAGCTAATTTCTCTACCCATAATAAATTTGTAAGCTGGTTGGTTGGCGGTCTTAATTTCCAGGTGGAACATCATCTTTTTCCAAGAATAAGTCATGTACATTATCCAGCTATCAGTAAACTGGTGCGTGATACGTGTGCTGAATTTAATGTGGTTTACCTGGAACACCCTACAGTGATAAGTGCAGTTCGGTCGCATATAAAGCACCTTAGAATAATGGGAAGAAGATAATTTCTCTTTTTCTTTAAAACATTTTATTAACTGCAACAGTATTCATAATAATTTCTGTTGATTGCGTTTATACACTATTGCTGATGGTAACTTTACATCTTGCCACAGGAAAGTGATAACATTAATGAAGAAACCAGTTTACGTATTATTTCCAAGTATCTTCTTGCTGCTTGTTTTTTACAGTTGTCAATCACAGGCACAAACTGATTCTATTCACAGTATATGGGATAAACCACGCTTCTTTCTTCAATTCGATCGTTACAATTCTGTAGTTGCAAATGAAGGTGCAGATATGAGTGGATTAAAAGCAGGACTGGAGTTTGGGCGTAAGTATCGCTTTGGTATTGGTCTTTATAATCTAAAATCAGATATTATAGAATACAAAAAACTTACACCTGAGCAGGCAGCAGAGGCACCCGCCGACAGTGTTAAAGCACAGTTGAACATGGGCTATGTTCCGTTATGTTTTGAATATATATTTTATGATAAAGGAAAATGGCAATTCGGTATTCCTCTTCATTTGGGATTTGGCGAAACATACTTTGAATACTTCAATAAATCAGGAGATAAACAGAAAATAAAAGGGCAGAATGTAGTCCTTGCCGATGTTGTTATTTCCGGGCAGTATAAGATATTAAAATGGGTTGGTGTGGGAGCTGGCTTTGGCTTCCGGAAAATGCTGGTGGATAATCCTTCCATTCAACGGAACTTTAATTCTCCACTTTACAATTTACGTCTTAAAATTTTCCTCGGCGAAGTATATCGTACCGTTTTTCCACGTGGCATTTCAGGGAAAAAAGAACCGGCTAAGCAACAGGACAAATAAGAATAATGTTAAATGCCGGTTACTCTTTCAGGTATTGCTGCCTCCTCTCAGCAGTTAAATGTTACTTTTGTCGCGCATGAGCAAGTTAAAGTTTGATGATATATATATGGAGCTTGCCGAAACGCTTGCCCAGAAATCACATTGCGTGGTTAAAAAAGTAGGAGCAGTTATTTCGCGCGATACGAGGATAGTTTCGCTGGGTTATAATGGACCACCGGCAGGCACTCATAATTGCGATGAGGAATGGCCTGGTGTTGGATGTGCGCGCGACAGAAAAGGTGGATGTTCTCTTGCACTGCATGCGGAGGCAAATGCTATTCTGTATGCATCTAAAAACCAGGTTCAACTGGAAGAAGCAACACTATATGTTACGTTGTCACCCTGTTTGCCATGTGCACGGATTATATATACAGTAGGAATCAGAAAAGTAATTTACCTGCACTCGTATGCTGAATACAAAAAGATCGGAACAGATGAAGGTATTGATTTTCTTCGTCGTTTCGGAGTGGAAGTATTGAAGTATGAATCAGAGAAAAAATTTACAGATGCATGAGTGATCAGATTTCCGCCAGAAACATCTGGCTTCCTTTAATAATGGGTGTGGTGATGGCATCAGGAATTTATATAGGCACACGTATGGTTGCTGTTCCTGTTGCAACAGGTAATAATAAAATTAATGATGTATTAAGTTATGTTCAGGATGCATACGTTGATACTGTTAATCGTGCACAGCTTACCGACAAAACAATTGAGAAAATGCTGGAACAGCTCGATCCGCATTCATCATATATTCCGGCCGCTGATCTGCAGGCTGCAAATGAACCGCTCGAGGGAAATTTTGAAGGAATAGGAATCGAATTTCATATTCAGCAGGATACATTAATGGTTGTAGCTGCGTTGTCAGGTGGTCCCAGTGAAGCATTGGGAATTCAACCCGGCGACAGAATTATAAAAGTGGATGAAAAAATTGTTGCAGGTAAAGGAATTACCAACGACCAGGTTTTTAAAATGCTGCGTGGAAAGGGTGGATCTAAAGTTAAGGTAGCAATCAAACATCCGGGCAGCAATAAGCTCACTGATTATATAATAACGAGAGGTAAAATTCCTATATATAGTGTTGATATCGCTTACATGGCTGATGCAGCAACAGGGTACATTAAGGTGAGCCGTTTTGCAGAACCAACCTATGATGAATTTGTTGCTGCATTACGTAAATTAAAAGCTCAGGGAATGAAAAAACTCATCCTCGATTTAAGAGGAAATCCCGGAGGCTATCTGAATGCTGCTACTGATATTGCTGATGAAATGATTGATGGTAATCGTTTGCTGGTTTATACATTGGGAAAGTCGAGACCACGTACTGATTACAAAGCAGGAAAACCAGGACTTTTTGAAAATGGAAAACTGGCAGTATTAATTGATGAAGGATCTGCATCAGCTTCGGAAATTGTTTCCGGTGCACTTCAGGATTGGGATCGCGCAACAATTATTGGTCGTCGTAGTTTTGGTAAAGGATTAGTGCAGGAACAATCCGGTTTTCCTGATGGATCTGCAATGAGACTTACTGTTGCACGGTATTATACACCAACTGGAAGGTGCATACAGAAAACATATGCAAATGGTGTGGAAGCATATAATGATGATTTGTTAAATCGCATTAAACATGGTGAGCTGATGAGTGCAGACAGTGTTAAAATTACTGACACTTTAAAATACAGAACACCTGCGGGAAAAATTGTGTACGGTGGAGGTGGAATCATGCCTGATATATTTGTTCCATTAGATACTACTTATGATACGGATTATCTCAACTCAGTTGCATCTGCTGGTTTGTTAAATCAGTTTGCTTATGATTATGTGGATTCACATCGTTCAGAATTAAAAACATTTTCCGGTGCTGCCGATTTCAGAAACCGTTTTAATAGCAATACTATTCTGAATAATTTTTATGATTTTGTTGAAAAGAAGGGAGTGAAGCGTAATGCAGAACAGATCAAAAGATCATCAGGATTAATTGCTGTGCAACTG
Source organism: Bacteroidota bacterium (assembly GCA_040007375.1). Taxonomy (GTDB): domain Bacteria; phylum Bacteroidota; class Bacteroidia; order AKYH767-A; family OLB10; genus JANOXC01. The sequence continues at coordinate 6,611 of JBDTVD010000003.1, forward strand.
AAAGCATTTATCGGCAGGTTGATATGGCAGAATGAAGGATTATACCCGGTTTTACAGGATGCTGATCCTGCATTTCAAAGGGCATTAAAGTTTTTAAACAGCTGATGAAAAAGAATACCAGCTTTTATTTTTTGTTGGTATCCATTTTAATTTTTATAGTGCGGTTGCCATTCATTTTCCTCGGTTACGGATCTGAAGAAGATGCCTGGGGGCTACCTTTAACCGCAGAAAGAATTGCTTCAACAGGAGTGTATGAAGTTTCGCGTCTGCCAGGACATCCTTTGCAGGAAGTGATTTATGCATTTGTTTTTCGTTTTGGCTTTATATATATGAACCTGCTAACGATGGCTATTAGTGCAGCCGGTATTTTTTTCTTTATGCAGATATTACGTTTTTTTAAAGTGCACTATCCTGTTTGGCCTGCCATTGCTCTGGCATTTACTCCTGTTGTTTTTATCAATAGTACAAATGTGATGGATTATATATGGGCAATGAGTGGTATAATTACTTCTTTTTATTTTTTATGCAGGAAGGAATATTTGTTAGCCGGTTTGTTTCTCGGTCTCGCAATAGGATGCCGGATCACTTCAGGTGCTGTGCTGCTGCCTTTTGTGATATATGTTTTTATAACAGAAAGAGATGCTGTTTTCAAAAAGATAATAACATGCTCCTTGGTTACGATGATTACAGGGTTATTGTGTTTTCTTCCGGTGATTAAAGAATATGGATTAACATTTTTTACATACTACGAACATTTCCCACTTCCTCCAGTTTTCAAAAATATATATAAGGGAACGATAGGCGTATTTGGATTGGTGGGTTGTATTTCGCTGGGTGTTTACCTGATTGTCATATTCCGGAAACTAATGCATTCATTTAAAAGTTTTGATGCTTGCAATAAAGGATTGGTAATAATGTGCATCTCCGCTGCAGTATTATATATAATTGCATTTATCAATCTTCCACTCAAGTCAGCATTTATGATTCCTGCCATACCATTTATTTTTCTTCTGATGGCAAAGTTTCTTACAGAGAGGCAGTCTGTTATTTTAGCATGCTTGTTCATCATATCATCTTTTTGTTTTGGCATAAATCTGAAAGATTCTAATCGTGGAAATATTCCTTCTGCAGTAAGTTGCTCTTTCAAAATAGCCAGCCAGGAAGTTACATTCGACTTATTAAAAGGGCCTGTTATTGCTGAATATGAAAAACAAAAAAATATCCTCGAATTTACGGATAACGTTTTGACTCGTGCGTCAACAATAAAACATCGCTCCGTTGTAATAGCAGGATGGTACTTGAATTTTATTCAGAAAAAAGGCCGGCATTTAAATAATGACATAGTGAAGTGTGTTTATTATATTGATGCTGATTCTGTTTCCGGATATAAAGTAAATGGCTATGATGTTTATTATCTTCCTCTTCAGGAACAGTTCAATGATCTAAGATTCGGAATAAATAATACTGCGGAGCTTTCATCACCATTTCCCGGTTAAAAATCATCATGAGCTTTTATTTTTTCTATCCACTCAGGATTTACCGGAATACTTTTTTTAAGTACATAATCATAACAGACAATTACTGACTTTCCTTTTGCAAGTAATGTATAGCCATCCGCCGTTTTCTTTACTAATGCATATTCCAGGTCAAAACTTTTATTCCCGATTCTGCTGCACCTGGTGAATACAGATATCTCATTCTGCAGATAAACAGGAAGGATATAATTAATAGTCACACTGGCCAGTATAAACCCTGTTTTCTGCCAGTTGTTTTCTTTCGTAATCACTTCATTGAAATAATACATCCTGGCTGTTTCAAAGTAAGTAAGGTGATTGGCATTGTTTACATGGCCCATTGAATCCACATCTTTAAAGCGAAGCTGAATCGTTGTCTGGTGCCGAAATCCCTCGTAAAAGGCATCCGTTTTTTCTTTGTTTTGAAGTGTCATGTAAACGTCACATATATATTGCAGTAAAGAATTGACTTGCAGACGAAGATAAAACTTCTTACATTGCAGTAACAATCCAGAAAACCTGATAAACAACTATGAAAAGTCTACTTAATTACGGTCTCGCTATCCTGGTGATGGCAGCCGTTTCCTGCACCAAGGAAGATGATCAACCTCAAACAGCTACTTCCACTTCTTCCCCCACAATTCAACGGGTAACTTATTCTGTGCATGTTGCACCACTGGTACGTAAAACCTGTTCTGCATCTAATTGCCACAATGGAATATCAGAAAGTAATATTTCCAGTGGAAGTTTGGTGGAGTCAGTTTATAATGGAACATTTGAGCAGCGTATTTTTGTGCTGGGAAATACAACGCCATGTGGTAGTATTGATAAGCAATCACTCTCTATGCTTCATGATTGGGTGAATCAGGGTGCACAGGTAGAATAATCCTCAGGAAATTTAATGTATTTTAGCAGCGATAAATCTGCTGCAAATGAATTGTACAAAAATCTGTTCGTCCCTTTTACTTGTATTTGTAATTTTATTTTCTGCTTGCAAGCGACCGATAAAGGGTGAAGGTCCTGTTACGTCTCAGGCTATTTCTGCTAATGATTTTACCGAAATTACATTGTCTATTCCTGCAAAGGTCAATGTAGTAGCTTCCGATTCTTTTATCTGTATTATAAAAGCGCAGAAAAATATTATTGACGCCATAAAAATTAAAACCGATGGCGACAACCTGGAAATAACATCAGATAATAATCTTAAAACAGATCAGGAGATAGAAATATTTGTTTCGCTTCCTGAAATTAAACTGGCGGAAGTGAATGGCAGTGGGACTATGACTTTTGTTAATCCTGCCAAAGGAAATAAACTTCGCCTTTCTGTAAATGGTTCGGGCACTATTGACGCGAAGGCAGAGATGGATGAGATCAAAACACAGACAAATGGTAGTGGTACAGTAACTATTTCCGGTAATGCAAAAGAAGCCAGTTGCGAAATAAATGGTTCGGGTGATCTGCATGCTTTTGAATTATCAACCAACGATTGCAAGGTTGAAATTAATGGCAGTGGTGACGCTGAAGTAAGTGTTTTATCAAAACTGAAAGCTGATATAAGAGGAAGCGGAAATATTATATATAAAGGCCGGCCTCATGTTGTTTCAGAAATAATAGGAAGTGGTAATATTAAAAATGCTGAATAATTATTATGAATAAGATTTACAAAAGTATATTACTCCTGCTAACTGTATTAACTGTTAATGTTCATGCACAGACTGCCGGAGATGTTAAAGTGGAAAACGACACTGTTTATTTAAAAGGGGTTCCTCAGGTTACCTGCAAAGCAAAGGTAAAAAACGGTATGTCGCTTTATGTGATCAATTCATTTGATAGTGTTGCCCAGGCAACTTTACTTCTTGTTGACAGAGATTCTGTAGTAGGATGTACTGCCCGTTTTGAAAAGTTATTGTTGAAGTACGAGGTTCTTTACACTAAAACAGATATAAGTGTAATAATGGAATCATATATAAAGAATAAAGTTATTGTGGATGGTAAAATTGATTCACTTGGACTTGTTGCTTATTGCAATGGAAAAAAGATAGTTCTCCAGCCCATGAGGTTAAAAAAGAAAGGTGAAATTCCTTTTAATGATTCTCTTTTAGTGAAACGCGCCAAGGATGATATGGCAAGTCAGATTTTCTTTTCTATTGAAAATACACAATCTGCTTCTGCAAAGGTGAGTATTGGCTCGCCCTCCAGTAACAGAATCAAATTTTTAGCACCAGGACAAAAATCTGATGATCATGCCAGGCCGGGAGAAAAAATTTGTTTGCTGGATAACAATAATAAAGTTGTTTCCTGTGAAGAAATAAGTCAGGGATTGAAGTCAATTCAGATTACAAAGAAGGGAACTTTAGTAAGAGGCGAATAAATAATTCTTTTATTCTGCTGAATGTTTGCTGATCTCATCCCTGAAGGAGATCACCACTTTTTTAAGAACCTCATCCAGCCTTTGTATGTCTGCAGTAAGTTGATCTCTTGTTCTTTTCTTGTCACGGTAACCCTCAATATTTCTGATTGTTTCACGAAGGCTGATGATGCCGGCTCCATCAAGTGTAGGTTTTAGTTTATGCGCAAGCGAACAGATAGAATCAATTTCATTTTTTAATAGATGATATTTCATCTGCTCAATAATCGGCGGAATAGATTCAATAAAGATGGTTAGCATCCTTTGAATAAAAGCAGGATTATTTTTTGAATCATTTTGCAGTAACGATAAATCATATAATGTAACCTGTTGTGTGGAAGGTTTTTTACGCGCAGGAAAACGCGGACGTTGCAGTGCGCTGATCAATGAAGGGTCACCATTTTTTATATGCGTTGCTATTTTGCTGAAAAGTGTAACCTCTTTATAAGGCTTAACAAGTAAATCTGTCATTCCTTCTGATATATATTTTTTATGCATGGTTCTGCTGGTATTTGCAGTTAATGCAATGATGGGTGTCTTTGCTTTTTTCTTATCACTCATATTCCTGATAATATGCATAGCATCAATACCATTCAGATCAGGCATCTGGATATCCATCAGAATAATATCATAATAATATTGGTTGATGAGTGAAATCGCTTCTCTTCCATTTGTTGCTGAATCAACAACAAATCCCCAATCCTGCAACATGGCTTCCGTAATAAACTGATTTACTCTGTTATCTTCTGCAAGCAACACCCGCAATTTTCCAAGACTTGTAAATTCTACACGTTGTGGTATGCCTGAAGAAATTGCCTGCACATCTGCTTTATCAAAATTGATTACGAAACGGAAATCAGATCCGATGCCAGGTTCTGAATGTAACCAGATTCTTCCACCTTGCATTTCAACGAGCTGACGACAAATGGTAAGTCCAAGTCCGCTTCCTCCATACTGACGTGAAATGCTGGATGAAGCCTGAGTAAAACTTTCAAAAATAGATTCTGCTTTATCAGTTTCAATTCCAATACCTGTATCACGCACAGAAAATTCAATTTCAATCTGATCAGAACTTTCCTGCAATACAGAACAAGTAAGATTGATACTTCCATGCTCAGTAAATTTAATTGCATTGCTGAGCAGATTAAGAATAATCTGGTTCAAACGATACGGATCACCACTTAACGGTGGAATTTCAAATGCCGGCAGAAACAGACTTAACGCCAGATCTTTTTCTTCAGCTTTATATAACTGAGTTTGAATTGAAGTGGTAACAGTATCTTTTAAATTGAATGGAATTTTTTCAATCGTCAGCTTTCCTGATTCAATTTTTGAATAGTCAAGTATATCATTAACGATGATGAGAAGATGCTCTGCTGTTGTTCTTAATATATCAAGATAATTCCTTTGTATTCCATCTATCTTGGTTTTATATAGTAAGCCTGCCATGCCCAGAATACCATTTATCGGTGTGCGCAATTCATGACTTACATTAGCAAGAAAATTTTCTTTGATACGTGCAGTTTCTTCAGCATGCTGGCGTGCAAGTACTAATGTTTCCTCAATTTTTTTCCTGTCGGTAACTTCAAGTGCTGTTCCAACCAGCTTCACTACTTTATTATTATCGTTTCTAAAAGCTTTACCGATAGAATGAATTGCTTTTACACTCTGATCAGGAAGAACAATGCGATGATCTACTTCATACGTATCACCATTTATCAGAGCATTTTCAATACGCTTCACCAGCATTTCAACATCATCAGGATGTATTGTTCTCAGATATTGTTCATATGTAGGACTCGTACCAACAGGCACGCCATAAATTCTGCATAACTCATCTGACCACAATATCTCTCCTGTAACAACATCGTATTCCCAGTTACCGAAATGCGCCATTTCCTGCGCTTCTTTCATGCGTAAACCACTTTGCTTTAATTGTTCTTCCGCACGTTTTTTTTGAGTGATGTCAGTAGAAATTCCAAGAACATGAATGGTTCCGTCAGGTTGTTCCAAAGGAACTTTAATTGTATCAAACCATTTCACTTCACCTGTTGGAATTGTAAATGGTTCTTCCAGCCTGATTTCTTTCCGTTGTTCAATCACTTCTTTATCTGTACTTGAATAAAGATCCAGTTCAGAAATATTATCATGCAACTCACTGTTCTTCCTGCTTACGATCTGTTGAGGATCCCTGCGGAATGATTTTGACATCGCTTCATTTACCAGCAGGAAACGCCCTTCTGAATCTTTAACAAAAATGAGATGTGGTGTATTTTCAATTATCTGTTTGTTGAGTTCCTTGCTTTCGCGTAATTCTTCCTGTATTTTTTTTCTTTCTGTAATGTTTAATCCATATCCTATAACGTAACATAATTTTCCTTCACTATCAAACAAAGGTGAAAGACGACGTAAATGATAAGTCTGAATTCCTTCAGCGTTATCTAATATTTCTTCCCATTCTGTTTCTTTATGATTCGCTAAAACACTTTCAAACATTTTCCTGCGGTTTTCTGCAAGCGTAGTGTCTTTATTCCGGTACGTGCAATAATCGAAATCCGTTTTTCCTATCAGCCATTTACGTATTTCAGGGTCGTTTACTGCATGACGGTTAATATATATATAATGCCAGTCTAAATCAAAAATAACGATATCAGCATTTAGCTCATCTAATAAAACTTCAAAAAAATTATCGGGATTTGATAGTGGCATGATGTAGTTATATTCTTCCATCCTTTAACATGCGATAAATAGTTGACTTACCGATCTGAAGTTTATCAGCAATAAGCAATACGTTCTGATCATATTTATTCATGTAGTGTTTCAGTATTCTCCTGTTGTATTCCTCCATGGTTGTTTCATTCTGAAGAAGATCATCAAGTGATGCTGCATTGCCAAATACAATTTGCTGCTCTGTAATTATTACTTCATCAGTAATTACTGCAGCAAGTTCAACAATTGCCTTCAGCTCTCTTGCATTACCAGGATAATAATAGGAGGTAAGTTTTTTCTGTGCATCTGTTGAAAATGTTTTTGCAGGAATTTTATTTTCTATGCAGAAATGATCAAGGAAATGTTTTGCAATTAAAAGGATGTCGTTCCCACGTTCACGCAGTGGAGGAAGATGAATTGGTAAACCTAACAAACGATAATATAAATCTTCCCTGAACGTGCCTTTCTTCACTTCATCTGCAAGATTTTTATGCGTTGCAACTATGATGCGTACATCCAGAGAAATTAATGTGTTGCTTCCAATGCGACTGATTTCTCTTTCCTGTAAAACACGTAATATCTTTGCCTGCAAACCAAAATCAAGGTCTGCAATTTCATCCAGAAAAATAGTTCCACCCTGTGCTTCTTCAAACTTTCCTAATCGTCGTGATACTGCTCCGGTGAACGAACCTTTTTCATGTCCGAATAATTCACTCTCCAGCAAGTCGCGCGGAATACTTGCAACATTAACAGCCATAAATGATTTCTTATTCCGCGGTGATTGGTAATGAATAGCCTTTGCAATGAGTTCTTTCCCTGTTCCTGTTTCTCCGCTGATGCTGACTGTGATTTGTGATCGTGCAGCTTTCTCCATCATATTAAAAACCTGTTTCATGCTGTCACTGTTTCCAATAATAGCTTTCTGAAAATCATATTTGGATGTTACCTCACTTCTCAGTTTATCCAGTTCCAGGTTGAGCGCTTGTTTATTTCTTATGTGTTCAATTGTATTTAATAATCTGTCGCGGGTATCATTATCTTTTACAATATAATCATACGCTCCCTGCTTTAACAGATTAACAGCAGTATCAATTTTTTCCTGTGCAGATATTACAATCACATCAGTGCCCGGACTTTCTTTCCTTATTTTTTTTAATGCTTCTTCACCTTTCATATCAGGCAATGAATAATCAAGTGTAATTACCTGCGGATGTTCATGCAACATTTTAATGCACGCTTTTGCTGAGGTAAATCTGATGACTTCAAAATCAGGATTTAGCCCAAGATGATACGTTAGCCATTCGCTGTACCATGGATCATCTTCCACAACAAAAATTTTAATAGCACTTGTTGGAATCACTTCTGAAGAAATTTTTATTGATACTGCTTGATTGACTAGTTATATATATAAACAAAAATAATATTTGTAACGACTGATTAATTTCAACCTGCCCAAATGGTGGTTCCTTCTGTACAGTTCTTGCACATTTCTATTTCTTTGCGTGAACGCACAACGGATTCTCTGAAGTTTCTGTACAGATTATTGTTCCATATATCAGAAAATGAAGTATCAGTAAGTGAACCCATTTTATTTTGTGCATCTTTATCAAAGCAGCAGGGAACAACAGTACCGTCCCACGTGATTACTGCAGAATGCCACAACTTCCAGCAATTATTTTCATAGTTGTTTTTTACTGAATAAGTACCATCACCATTTTTTTTGTACCGGGAATATTTTGTATTGTCTGGTATCAGTTCATTCCCGTTTTCATAATCATAAACCTGTGCAGTTTTAAATCCTGTTTCGTTAACACCAAGCTGAGCAGCCAGCTTTTTCACTTCGGTAATCTGATGCTCATTATGTTTTACAACAAGGAACTGGAAAATGATATGTGGAGTTTTACTTTTCAGTCTTTTCTTGGCTTCAACAACTCTTTTTGTTCCTTCAATCACTTTTTCAAGCTTGCCACCAATGCGATAACTTTCATAAGTTTCCTGTGTAGTGCCATCAATGGAAATAATTAAGCGATCAAGTCCGGATTGTACTATTTTATCAGCATTACTTTCTGAAAGATAATGTCCATTGGTGGAAGTTGCTGTATATATATTTTTTGCTGCAGCATATTTTACAAGGTTAAAAAAATCGGGATGCAGAAATGGTTCACCCTGGAAATAAAGTATAAGATACCATAATGAAGGTGCAAGCTCATCAATTGCTTTTCTGTACAACTCGGTATTGAGCATTCCTGTCGGACGGGTAAACGACCGTAACCCACTCGGACATTCCGGGCAGCGCAGATTGCAACTTGTGGTAGGTTCAATAGATATAGAAATCGGTAATCCTCTGTGTATTGCCTTACCGGTTATTCTGGCGAAATAATAACTGCATAAAACACCAGCCGCATTTATAAACCGTCGGGTTGTAATCCTTGAAATGAAACGCAGCCCGTCGCTGAAACTTCTGTTGATCACTTATTTAGATATTTATTAAACAATGTGCTAAGCTACGGAATAATTGCCGCTTTGCTTTGGTTGAAAAACTACGTCATTTCGCTCATTCGTTTTTAATTACATTTACCGCCGATGTTCAGTTGGTTGGCGCGTTTTATTTTACGGAACAGGATCTCCTTATTAGTTGTGATAAGCCTGGTTACTGCAATCATGGGTTACAAAGCCTTTGATATCCGCCTGTCATACGATTTCGCTAAAATTCTTCCAGAAACAGATCCGGATTACATCGCGTACGAAAATTTTAAGAAGACTTTCGGAGAAGATGGAAGCGTGATGGTAATTGGTGTGGAGGATAAAAATTTTTTTCAGCTGGAGAAGTTCAACGATTGGTGGACACTTGGTGAGGAAATTAAAAAGATAGATGGAATTGAAGCTGTTGTTTCCCTGGCAGGAATATATTCTATCAGCAGAAATGATGAATTGCAAAAGTTTGACCTGCGGCCTCTCGTAACGGCACCTTTAAAAACCCAGACAGAACTTGATTCCATTCATGATGTAATAGAAAAACTGCCTTTTTATAAAGGATTTATATATAATCCAGCTACCGGAGCTTCTGCAATGGCCATCACTTTTAATAAGGCAAAGCTGAATACCAAAAACCGGATTACTATAATAAATTATATAAAAGAAAAGTCGGATGAATTTGGAAAGAAGTACCAGCTGAATCTTCATTACTCAGGGATGCCATATATCCGTACTGCTTTAACGGCAAAGGTTTCTGCGGAGATGAAGTTGTTCCTCATGCTGGCATTACTGGTTACAGCAATTATTCTATATATATTTTTCAGATCGTTCCAGGTAATGATCTACTCAATGCTGGTTGTAGTGGTAGGTGTAATCTGGTCGCTGGGTACCATTGCTTTGTTAGGATATAAAATCACCATATTAAGCGGGTTGATTCCACCTTTAATAATTGTTATCGGTGTACCGAATTGCATTTTATTATTGAATAAATATCACACAGAATTTAATAAGCATGGCAAACAGGCAAGATCACTGGCAAGGATGATTCAGAGTATAGGCTTTACAACGGTGCTTGCTAATGTAACAACTGCCATTGGTTTTTTTGTTTTTTATTTTACAAACAGTAATCTGCTTGTTGAATTCGGATTGGTAGCTGCAGCAAATGTTATGTCAACATGTGTGTTGTCCATAGTTCTCATACCTATCATTTTCAGTTTTCTGCCACCACCTAAAGTGAAACATACGCAGCATATTCATTCACCGCGTATCCACCGGTTGCTTGAATTTGTTGAAGAGTGGGTAAATGATCACCATAAAACTGTTTATGCAACGGTAATAATAATTGTTCTGGTTTCTATTGTAGGAATGACGAGATTGTCAACTGTTGGTTATGTTGTTGATGATTTACCAAAGAAGGATCCTATATATATGGACATGAAATTTTTTGAAAGAAATTTTCATGGAGTGCTTCCATTGGAAATGGCAATTGATACCAGGGAACCAGGAAAGGCTTTACAGGTAAATACACTTCAGAAAATAAACCGGTTGCAGAAAGTGCTTAATCAATATCCGGAATTCTCACGGCCGATTTCCATTGTAGAAGCGGTTAAGTTTGCATACCAGGCATTCAAGAATGGAGATGAGAAATATTATATATTGCCGGGAAGTATTCAGCTTGCTGAACTTTCAGGATTTATAGGTGATACAAAAGGCCGCGAGCAATTATTCAAAAGTTTTCTTGATAGTTCAAAGCAAGTAACAAGGATAAGTGTTCAGATGGCTGATATTGGATCAGTGAAGATGAAAAAACTGGTGAACGAATTGCAACCACGGATTGATTCTATTTTTGATCCGGCAAAATTTACAACAACGATTACAGGGAACTCCAGGATATTTTTGAAAGGAAATGATTACCTGTTTAAAAATCTTTTAGAAAGTATTCTTCTTGCCATTTTTCTTATCAGTATAATTATGATCCTGCTGTTTATGTCGCTGCGTATGATATTGATTTCAATTATTCCGAGTATTATTCCATTGATCATGACAGCTGGTGTTATGGGATTCCTCAATATCCCTTTAAAACCTTCCACCATTTTAATTTTCAGTATTGCATTCGGAATTGCTTCTGATCAGACGATCTATTTTCTCACTAAATACCGTCAGGAAATGAGGAGCCATAAGATGATCAGTATATCAAAGGCGGTATCAGTAACAATCAGCGAAACCGGTGTAAGCATGATTTATACTGCTGTTATTCTGTTCTGTGGTTTCTTTATTTTCAGTGCATCCGGTTTCGGAGGTACTGCTTCATTAGGGAAACTGATTTCTTTTACGCTTCTCATGGCTGTTTGCTCTAACCTTGTGTTATTACCAACTTTCCTGGTTGGTCTTGAGCGTAAACTTACCACCAAGGCTTTTCTCCAGGAGCCACTTTTCGAATTGAATGAAGAAGAAGCCGACATCGATCTTGATGAACTGGAAATCGAAAAATAAGTTTTTCAAATCCTTATTCTTCCAAATGCCGTAGATTATACGGTTCTTTCATCATATCTTCTTATTTTCGTCGCATCAACATTAATATTCAGATCAGCTATCATATATAATTTGCTGTAGTATATAAATTATATATATCACGATACTGAGTTAACCCTTATGTTAAATCATTAAACGATGAAAGGAATACTGCTTGCCGGAGGATCCGGTACCCGTTTGCACCCGTTAACTCTTGCAATGAGCAAGCAACTAATGCCGGTATTTGATAAGCCCATGATCTATTATCCATTATCCGTATTGTTGATGGCAGGAATGCGTGAAGTACTTATCATTTCAACACCTCATGATCTTCCTCATTTTCAAAAATTACTTGGTGATGGCAGTCGTTTAGGTTGTAATTTTCAATACGCAGAACAACCAAGTCCGGATGGTCTTGCACAGGCATTTGTTATAGGAGAAAAATTTATCGGTAATGATAATGCTGCTTTAATTCTTGGTGATAATATATTTTATGGAACAGGGTTGCAACAGATTCTGCAACAGAATAATAATCCTGTTGGTGGCGTAGTTTTTGCTTATCACGTATCAGATCCAGAACGTTACGGTGTAGTTGAATTTAATGGTAATAAAAATGCCATCAGTATTGAGGAGAAGCCAGTCAACCCAAAATCAAATTATGCAGTGCCAGGGCTTTACTTTTATGATAATGAAGTTATCGCCATTGCAAAATCGCTGAAGCCAAGTCCGAGAGGTGAGTATGAAATTACAGATGTAAACAGAGAATATCTCCGGAGAGGAACATTGAAGGTTGGCATTCTTGATAAAGGCACAGCATGGCTCGATACCGGAACATTTGGCTCTTTGATGCAGGCAGGTCAGTTTGTGCAGGTGATAGAAGAAAGACAGGGATTGAAGATCGGATGTATTGAAGAGGTTGCATATAGAATGGAATATATATCTAAAGCCCAGTTACATAACATTGCAGAACCTCTGATTAAGAGCGGATATGGAAAATATTTAATAAATTTGATAGACTAATGTAATTCCCCTTTACTATTAGTAAAATCCAAAATCATAAACCCACACACTACATGAACACACGCATTCTTGTTACCGGAGGTGCCGGTTTTATCGGCAGCAGCCTCGCCCAGCAACTGGCCGACAATCCCTCAAATTTTGTTGTAGTAGTCGATAATCTTCTAACCGGTTCGGAGAATAAATTACCGCGATCGGCAAACAACAACTTCAAATTCATAAGAGCTGATGTAAACGATTTTCAGGATATTGCCAGTGTATTTCACGGCTTTACCTTTGATTATGTTTTTCATTTTGCAGCAGTTGTTGGTGTTAAAAGGACTCTCACCAATCCTATAATGGTGTTGAATGATTTAAATGGAATAAGAAACATTCTTAACCTTAGTAAAAATACAGGAGTAAAACGTGTTTATTATTCAAGTAGTTCCGAAGTGTATGGCGAACCTGTTGAATTTCCACAAAACGAACATACCACACCGCTTAACTCAAGACTTCCATATGCTATTGTAAAGAATGTTGGTGAAGCTTACCTGCGTTCGTATATGCAGGAATATGGATTGGAGTTTACAATCTTCCGCTTTTTCAATACTTATGGACCGAAACAAAGTGCTGACTTTGTAATGTCGAAATTTTTAACGGCAGCTTTAAGTCATCAGGATATTACAATTTATGGTGATGGCAGCCAGACACGTACATTCTGTTATATTGATGATAATGTAGATGCATTGGTAAATGCATTTTATCAAAATAAAGTGGTGAATGATGTGGCCAATATTGGAAGTGACCTCGAAATATCAGTTCTCGATCTTGCTAAAAGAATTATCAGCTTAACAAATTCCCGTTCGAACATTGTTTTTCTGCCTGCTTTAAAAGAAGGTGACATGACACGCAGATGTCCGGACAACAGCAAAATGAAAGAATTGTTGAACAGACGCATGACAACTCTTGATGAAGGAGTTCATAAATTGATGGAAGCACGTAATTTTGTACCTCCATCAAAAATACATGTCTGATCTAAAATCCCTGCAACAGCTCATTGATGAAAAGCTGAAGCTGATTGAATTCCCGGAGCATCCATCAAGTTTATATGAACCGGTAAAATATATGTTAAGTATTGGTGGGAAGCGGATACGTCCGCTTCTCGTATTAATGGCCTGTGATCTTTTTAATGGTGATATTAATAAGGCTATAAATCCTGCATTGGCGATAGAAGTATTTCATAACTTCACTTTACTGCATGATGATATAATGGACAAAGCACCTGTTCGCAGAAATAAGGTTACGGTGCATGAAAAGTGGAATCCAAATATTGCAATACTTTCCGGTGATGCGATGTTTGTGAAAGCTATTCAGTTGTTATTGCAAACGGATGAATCAAAGATTAGATCAATAACAGATGTTTTTACTGCAACTGCATTAGAGGTGTGCGAAGGACAACAGCTTGACATGGATTTTGAAAACCGGCAGGATGTTTCTCTTGATGATTACCTGCATATGATCAGACTGAAAACGGCTGTTTTATTAGGATGCTCATTAAACATAGGAGCGATAGTTGCCGGAGCCTCAAAAGAAGATTGTGATCATATATATAGTGCGGGATGTAATTTAGGGCTGGCATTTCAACTGCAGGATGATCTATTGGATCTTTATGGCGATGAACAGCAGTTTGGAAAAATTCCCGGTGGTGATATTATTGCAAATAAAAAAACATTTCTGCTTTTGAAAGCACTGGAACTGGCTGATGAAAGTCAGAAGAATGAAATAGTATATATAATGAGTAACCCTTCTCTTCAGCCGGTTGAAAAAGTAAGCCGGATGAAATCGATTTTTGATGAATTACATATAGCTGATCATACTTTAGAAAAGATGGAAGTATATTATCAGTTGGCTATGCAGATGATAAGTACGTTGCATGTTCCTGATGAAAGGAAAAGTTCACTTACAGGACTTGCAGAAAGTCTCCGGGTACGAGTAGCATAATAATTCTAAATTAGAAATTCTAAATTACAGGTAGTACTATTTCATTTATAATTTATAATTTATAATTTCTAATTTCTTTTAGTGCTCAACTCCGCCTTGTCCATGAACATGTCCATGTGCAAGTTCTTCGATAGTTGCTGGTCTTACTCCAACAACTGATCCTGTAAAGTGAAGATCCATTCCTGCAAGTGGGTGATTGAAATCCATAGTTACTTCTTTATCATCAAAGCCCAGAACTTTTCCACGCAGCATATTACCTTCGTTATCCGACATTGGTAAAATGTTTCCGGTTTTTAAAACTTCAAAATCAATAACATTATCAACTTTAAAAATTTCAATTGGCAATTTGATTACTGCCGTTGCATCAGCAGAACCATACGCTTCTTCAGGTTGAATGCTGAAAGAAAATGTGTCGCCATTGGAAAGACCATTTAAATTGGTTTCAAATCCTGGTATCATCATACCTGATCCGAAAATAAAAACAAGCGGATTGCTTTCATCAACGCTTTCTATTTCTTCAACCGGACTTCCGGCTATTCCCGCTTTCAGATTATAAGTAACTGATACGACGGAGTTTTGTTCGATTTTCATTGCTGAGTAAAATTGATTTTTGAAGGCCGAAAGATACGTGTTTATTCAAAATAAAAAAGAGCATCTATATGAAGTGATAACAGAAAATTAATCTCTGTAAGCATCATTTTAAATTAAGTTTTTCCAAGAGCTGCTGCATAAACCTTCAGGCATCTTTCCCTTGCAAACTTATGATCAATAATTGGTGGAGGATAGGAGAAATCCTGAAACTCAGGCACCCATTTTTTTATATATATAAATTGCGGATCAAATTTTTTTGTTTGTTCATAAGGATTAAATATTCTGAAATACGGAGCAGCGTCACAGCCCGTTCCTGCGGCCCATTGCCATCCACCATTATTACTTGCCAGTTCGAAGTCGATAAGTTTATGTGCAAAATAAGCTTCTCCCCAGCGCCAGTCAATCAATAAATGTTTGGTAAGAAAACTTGCAACTATCATTCGCACTCTGTTATGCATAAATCCTGTTTCATTCAACTCACGCATTCCTGCATCAACAATTGGATATCCAGTTTGTCCGTTACACCATGCATCAAATTCGCTTTCATCATTCCTCCAGGGTATAGCATTATATGCGGGTTTAAATGCTCTGGAAACAACATGAGGAAAATGCCAGAGAATCATCTGGTAAAATTCTCTCCAGCATAATTCATTCAGCCATGTTGCATTTAATTTGTTTGCAAGTGTTGCCATTTTCCGGATGCTAACTGTACCAAAGCGAAGATGCACACTTAAATGTGTTGTGCCTTTTAGAGAGGGAAAATCACGCTGTTCTTTATAATGCTTGATGATCTCCTGATCCGGAATGTTTGAAGGAAAAGCTGCATCGTTTTCTATAAATCCAATTTCTGATATGGAAGGAATTGTATTCGATACATCTTTAAAGAAATTGGAAAAAAACTTTTCAGTTGGATACGACTTCAAATAAAAGTCATTCAGCTTTGAAAGCCATTTTCTGGAATAAGGTGTATATATAGAATAAGGTTTTCCATCATCTTTTGTGATTTCATTTTTTTCAAATAGTACC
Organism: Bacteroidota bacterium; assembly: GCA_040007375.1. GTDB lineage: Bacteria > Bacteroidota > Bacteroidia > AKYH767-A > OLB10 > JANOXC01. The sequence continues at coordinate 22,841 of JBDTVD010000003.1, forward strand.
TGGTCTTTATAAGTATGAAAATTTATATTTTTCTTTTGAAGAAGTGCTTTTACATTTTCATCTCTTGCAATTGCATCAGGCTCATAATCGTGATTGGTAAATACAGATGTAATATTTTTCTCACTTATTAATTCCTTCCACACAGTTGAAGAAGTCCCGTGTTTAACCAGGAGTGTTGTTCCATATTTTTTTAATTCATTATTTATTATTTTCAACTGCTGCCAGATGAACGTTACCCGTTTATCATCTTTATCTTCCAGCTTATTAAGTATATCAGTATCGAAAATAAACAAACATAGAACAGGATGTTTACCTTTTAAGGCATGATATAATCCAGCATTATCATCCAGCCGTAAATCACGACGGAACCAGAATACTGATAATGGAATATTCATTTTTTTAATAAATTACTAAAAGCTGATGACAGATCTTTATATAAAAAATCAAAACCTTCAGATTGTATTTTTTCTGAACTCACTCTGCTTCCTTCCAGAACTATAACAGATTTTTCACCCAGAAATAGTTTTAATAAAAATGCAGGAAAAGGAATTTTTACAGAAGGCCATTTAATAACTTTCTGCAGAGTATTCATAAAATCATAAAATGTAACAGGTGCCGGAGCAACAGCATTATACAAACCGTGTACTTTATCATTTTCTATTGAAAATTTTAATAGTTCACTTAAATCATCAATGTGAATCCAGCTTTGATAATGTTTACCATTTCCGAAAATAGGTGCAACACCAAACCGTAGCGGAAGAAATAGCTGTGGAAATGCGCCTCCTTTTTCTGATAATACAATTCCAAATCTGCAGATAACAGTTCTGCATGAAAAATGACTGTTTGCTTCCTCCCATTTTTTTACAACGCTTCCCAGGAAATCATCTGCTAAAGTTATGCTATCTTCTTTCTGCCACGCTGCACCTTCATCTTTATATATACCAATTGCAGATGCGCAAATCACAGCCTTAACATTGTTCGGTATTTCATTTAATTTTTTTTGTAATAAAGAAGTTGATTCTATCCTGCTGTCGATAATTTTTTTCTTGTATGAATCCGTCCATCTGTGATCAGCCAGATTTTCACCGGCAAGATGAATGATATAGTCAGCATTTGCAATGGCTTCCGGATCTATAGTTCCGGATTTTGGATTCCATATATATTGATGAACATCAGGAATATTTTTTTTACTTCTTCCAACCCAGGAAACAGCATAGTGTTTACTTAAAAGATGAGTGAGATGTCTGCCAATCATTCCGCTTCCTCCGGTGATAAGAATATTTATTTTTTTAGTCATCAATAAAAATTAATAATTGAAGTTAACTTCGATATTCGTTATTCTTTGCTTTTCATTCTTCGTATTCATTTTTCATGAAGGAGAAGAACGATATTTGTTATTCCTAGTTCTCCGGTATTTCAGGATCAGCGTTTATAAAATCAGCAGGATCAAAATCCAAAATGGGAGCGACGTTTGTTCTTTTTCCAAACTTATACCTAATCATCACTCTAACAAATGCAGAGGAACTTATATCATATTTCTCTTCACCAAGCTGTACCCATGATCGACCTGAAATTCCAATATCCGGTTCTACAGAAAGTTGATAAGATATTTTTAATTTCATCTTAAAGGCCAACTGAAATTCTTTATGACGGAACTTTACATCTTCAAGAACAAGACTGTCATTAACAGGAAGATTTACAGTATACATTCCTCCAAAAGGCCGTAGTGAAACTCCTGCAGCAAAACGGCGGCTGAAAAAATGTGTGTACTGAACATAAGCAGGAAACATAAATGTGATAAGATCTTCTTTCAATGGTCTCCAACTGATTCCTGCAAGAGGAAGAATTTTGTTGCTTCCAAAAACGGATGTATATACTGCTCCCAGTGTATATGAAAACTGATCATTGCTTCTATGTCTCCAGAATAAACTTCCATTTACATAGGTTCCTTTGAAATTGAAAAAAGATGCGTAATCATGTGCATTTATTCCCTGTACATTCAGCATATATAAATTACGAAGTCCTTTGGAATATATAAAGCTTCCTCCAAGCCGTAATCGTAATAATTGTAAGCTGTCAGGAATAAAATCACCTGCAGGTTGTAAATAAGATACTGCACCTTGCAACGTAACTCCCACCAAAGGTGTATTTCCTGTTGATGTTAACCAGTCTTTCCCACGATATAACGGAATATTAAATGATCCTTCTCCACGATAATAGCCAAACTTATTTTCAAAGGTATCTACCTGGCTGGCTATTCTGTCTTCAGTATTTATTTTAATCCACGATGATAACAATGGATGTGGTCCGGGCCATACCTGCGACTGCGATTGAATCGTAATTAAAACAAGGAAAGCAGAAAGAATTAAGCTATTTTTGATCATCAGTAATTAACGGTAAAAGTAACTGATTGTTTTTTTACAATGCTTCCTGAAAAAAAAGAAAATAGCGAACTGTCAACACATCGTTTTAATAAGGAAATTATTGAAGCGGTAATTGCTCAATTGGAAAAGGATGTAATGATGTGTGGAGGTGATCTTAAGATTACTGAAGCATCATACACTGATCTGGAATTATTAAAGGAAGAAGTTCAGAAGTATCTTTCATCTGTATCAGATAAAAATCCCACTTTGTTATTTAACCTGTTATACCGGATTGATATTCCACAAAAGATGCTGGATCAAAAAAACGGAAGCTTAGGAACGCTGGTATTGAAAAGAGAATTGACGAAAGTGCTGATCAGGATTTCTTATAAGAAAAGTGATTAAATGATTAGGTGATTAAGTAATTAGGTGTATTGTCAGAAATGACTACTCTTTTAATTCAAAATTCTATCACAAATAAATTTATAACTCGTTCATCATTGAGGGAGATATTGTTGAGGCGGCCAATATAATTATTGACAAATAAATCTGAAAACTGTCATTGGTCTGGGTTCATCCTCATATATATATTTATCCACTAAATCTGAATACATATTTTCCGGAGGCTTTCGGTATTGCTCATAGATTTTAATGCTATAGAACTTTACCTCTGTTCCTGATGTACATTTGTTAAGAACCTGAATATAAGAGTCAGGTAATTTACTTCCGGTTACATGAAGTATTGTGTCGACACTATTTGAAGCATCATGAATAGAGACCTCATAGGACACAATCCTTACTGTATCTTTTCTTAAATTTTTACCAGAACGATATTTGACGGATAACTCCTTAACCATAAAGACAGGGAAGTCTGGGTGACTATGAGGATTTCTTGGTAAAAATATTATATCTGGAAGAGGGATATTATCAGTTTTAGGGGACTCCTGAGCTGATGAAGCTTTAAAAAGAAATATAAATACGATTGCCAGGAATCGGTTCATTCAATTACTTTCTTAATTCAAAATTCTGTCCGAGATAAACTTTACGTACCTGTTCATCATCGGCCAGCTCCTGTGCTGTTCCTTCTTTTAAAATTTTTCCTTCAAATAAAAGATAAGCACGATCGGTTATTAATAATGTTTCATGCACGTTGTGATCGGTAATTAATATACCAATGTTTTTTTCTTTCAAACGAAATACAATAGACTGAATATCTTCCACTGCAATTGGATCGACTCCAGCAAATGGTTCATCAAGCAAAATAAATTTAGGATTAACAGCAAGTGCGCGCGCAATTTCCGTACGTCTTCTCTCACCACCTGATAATAAATCACCACGGCTTTTACGGATGCGTTGTAATCCGAATTCACTTAATAAACTTTCCAGCGTTGTATCCTGTTCTGCTTTACTCTGTGCAGTCATTTCAAGAACTGCTTTTATATTATCCTCAACAGTAAGTTTTCTAAAAACAGATGCTTCCTGAGCAAGATAACCAATACCACGTTGTGCACGTTTATACATTGGAAGTGATGTGATCTCTTCATTATCCAGAAATATTCTTCCTTCATTAGGTTTGATCAATCCAACTGTCATGTAAAAAGTAGTTGTTTTACCAGCACCATTTGGTCCAAGCAATCCAACAATTTCTCCCTGCTTTACATTAATGGAAACATTGTCCACTACTGTGCGGCCTTTATATCTTTTAACTAAATTATCAGATCTTAATAGCATCTACGAATACGAATCTGTACGAATTTACGAATGAATTATTTCCTGAGAGAAATTAATTATTAATTATTCATTTTTCATTATTAATTAAAATACAAGTTGCAGGGTTGCTCTGAATCCGAAACAATCGAATGAATAATTAAAAATTGAATACATCTAAATTAATAAGTAAGGACGAATGGTTAATATTTAAAAACAAATTTAATTCTTAATTCTTAATTATTAATTCTTCATTAAAACACAAGTTGCAGGCTTGCTCTGAATCCGAACTGTGTTGGCACCGTTGCTTTTTCTCCAAACCGTTCTTTATATAATATTTTGTAGGGTTCATCTATATAAGTTAACCTCCAGATAAAATCAACACGCAGCACCTTCAATATATTTTCCACTCCTGCACTTACTTCTGTATATGGTTTTGTTAAAGATGAAAACGCATTTGGGTTGGTTAATATTTCACGGTTAGCATTACTCAGACTTCCACTTATTGCTTTAATACCCACAATTTCTCTCCATTTCAACTTGCGCATCAGTGGAACTTTATCAAAGAAGAAACCATCGAAGTGATGTGTTGCAAATACGCTGACATAATAATCACTTACAAATTCAAAATAGTTCATCATGTTGAATGCTGCATAATCATAAAAATAACTTTCATTTCCCGGATGTACTTCCAGCAATGGATAGGGAATTGTTCCCCAGATTCTTCCTGCCTGAACAACATAATAGGTATAACCAAATGGTTTGATTTTAATCTGGTCGTCAATTTTGATAGTGACTTTATGATAATCAAAATCACTTTTCAGAAAATCTTTTATTCCTGCAACATAATTAACCTGCAATGTTGGATATGCACTTCCAATACTGATCCTGTCCGATCTTCCGGTAACAAATTTTTCACGATAGAGAAAACGGGTATATAAGGAAACCTCTGTGGAACTGATAGTGTTTTTAATTGCAGTTTTTTCATCATTGGTGTAATACGAATAATTCAAACTGCCCAATGGATCAAAATCAGTATGTGTAAGAGTAATTTTATTGGAGAAACCTGGAAGCCATTCAATTTCATACCATGCTTTCTGTTGCTCCATGTGTGTGAGTTTATCAGCCGGAGATCGACGGAATAAACTTGTTAATATATTATCATCCTGAAATGCATTATCACTTTGACCTAATTGCTGCACATCATTTTTATATCCTGCACCGGCAAACTGTCGCGGCTTTTTAGAAAGCATATATTTTATTCCGCCACCATATTTAAATTCTTCATCCTTTGTACCATAAGCAAGATAACTGCTCAGTTGCAATCGTGTGCTGAAATTATCACTTGTTCGTCCGCCAAAACGAAAACGAGCACCTTCCACTGCATTAAAACTAAAGAAGGTATAATAAGGTCCAAGTTCAAATTTTCCAATCTCTTTGTATCCTGTAAAAAATAAAGTAATGATATCAACATAACTTTTAAAAGCAGGCAATGTTTTAATAGTATCTACCATGTGATAGATTTTCTGTTCGCGTTCATTGAGACTATCATGTCGTGAATCTTTCCAGAAATCAACTGTTCGGTTTAACGCATCATCAACCACCACTATATTTTCTGATCCATCAAAAATAGCATCGCTTATAGGTTGATTAAAAATAAATCCTTTGTATGATGTAGATTTTCTGCCAATGAAACCCATTCCATCTTCCTTAGCAGCAAAATCAATTACAAGCATATCCTTGTTCTGCATCCATTGCTTACCATCAACATAGGTATATTCCTGCACAATGGCCATGTCGTCAATCCAGTTGATATTTGCATCCTGTGCAATACGCATCTGTATTTTTTTTACAGCCCAGGTAGTATCGTTCACCCAGAAATCACCAGTGAAAGTAAGCTCCTGCGGACGTCGTGGTTTGAATTTTAATTTATAGCACCACTGATTGTCAATTGTAGTGCTGTCGATGAGATAATAACGATAATATAATAAACCAAGATCACTGATCGGACTTACGAAAGCTTTATTAAATATATCGATATAATTCTGATATATATTAACGCGTTGATACATGTCGCCAAGAAACTGTGTAACAGAAGCATTTTCCAATCCGGAAATTTTACTGGCTTTAATAATTTCTTTTTTATTTTTCGGATTGTTGCGGAAATAAAAATCAGAAAGTGTTTCTGAAATAAAGAATGGAAGAAAAGGTTTGCTGTTTGTTTCTGTGCTGTCAACGTTATCCCAGATAAATGCAAATGGCTTTAATAATTTTTTGCCTTTGAATTTCTCACTGATGTTGGTAAGATCAAATTCTACTTTATTATATACTTCATATTGATACGACTGCAAATTGGAAGGATCATTTTCATCTTTATGTTTAATAATATTCCTTACTATAATATTTGCAGGATTTTCACCTGCTTTTATTTCAACTTCATGCAGATCAGACTGACTTGATTTCAGGGAGAAGTTAATTGTTTGAGCTTGTCCTTTTCTTATCCGGAGAGCAACTGTTTTGTATCCGATGAGTGTACATATTAAACTGTCAGATGGCGTTGAAGTGATGATGCGGTAATTACCATCCATATCAGTATTGGTTCCGGCCTGCATTCCTTTCATCACAACAGTTGCAAAAGGAATCGGTTCATTGGTAAGTTCGTCAGTTACCTTTCCACTGATATTGGTTACCTGCGAAAATCCGGTTAGTGTAAGTAAACAAAGCAAAAGCAGAGGAAGGATCCTGTATTGTAAAAGATGTTGCATAGTTGTCAGTAACTCTTCCTGTTTTAACGCTTATTATCTTCCAAAGTTATTAATTCTTCCCAGTATTCAAGAGCCCGGCGTGTATGAGGTATAACGATAGTACCACCTACGAGATTGGCTACCATGAAGATTTCAAAAAGCTCGTCCGTAGTAAGACCAGCATCACGGCATTTCTCAAGGTGATATTTTATACAGTCATCACATCGCAAAACCATGCTCGAAACAAGACCCAGCATTTCTTTTGTTTTAACGGAAAGCACTCCATCTGCATAAGTATTTGTATCAAGATTGTAGAGTCTTTTGATATTAATATTCCCCTGACTAAGGATCTTATCATTCATTTTCGAACGATAGTTGTTGAAGTCAGTTACAGCTTTACTCATTTTTCAACTGTTGTTTAATAGTTAAATTGAGATGATAAATACATTATTGATTCGTTGCTTCTGATTTTATTTTTCCTCGCACCACAACACGTGAAACATAAATACTTATTTCATATAAAAGAAAAAGTGGGAAAGCAACCAGAAGCTGACTGGTAATATCAGGTGATGGTGTAATTAATGCTGCAAGAATCAGGTTTATTACCATTGCATGTTTTCTGTATTTGCGCATAAATTCAGGAGTGAGAATTCCGATTTTAGAAAGGAAATATACTACCATCGGTAATTCAAAAACCAATCCTGCTGAAAGCGAAAGTATGGTTACGGTATTTATATAAGAGTCAAGTGTAATCTGGTTTTGAATTTCAGCACTTACCTGATAATTGCCCAGAAAATTAATAGACATCGGACTGATCACAAAATATCCGAAAAGTATTCCTGTGAGAAATAAAAAGGAAACGGCAACCACTGTCCCCTGCGAATATTTTTTTTCTTTTGTACTTAATGCCGGCTTAATAAACCGCCACATCTCCCACACAAAATAAGGAAAGGCAATAACAAATCCCGTTACAAATGCTACCCACATATGCATCGTAAACTGACCGGAAATATCTGTACTTATTAATCGGAAATTTACTTTATTAAAACACATGTCAAGGTTATACTTCTCCGACAACCAGCAGAGAAAACGATACGTTGGAAAGTTCGGATTTTTTGGTCCGAGGATGATAGTATCAAAAATAAATTCCTTCTGAAAAAAAGCAATTAAAGCAAATGATACAATTGCAATTGCAGTTCGAACAACATGCCATCGCAACGCTTCAAGGTGTTGAAGAAATGTCATCTCACTTGCTTCCTTACTCATAAATTTTAGTATCAGATATCAAGATACAAGTATCAAGATTGATTATATATAATTTTGAATTTATAATTTTGAATTTATAATTCTTTCAAAAAATTCCTTCTTTAATGAGATCATGCAGATGCACAAAGCCAAGAAATTTTGTTTGATCCATTACTACCAGTTGTGTGATGTTATTTGTTTTCATCAATTGTAAAGCTTCAACAGCCATAGTTTCTTTCTGAACGGCTTTTGGTTTTTTTGTCATGATGTCTTTTGCACTAAGCTTATCATAAGTTTTATGCTTCTGCATCATGCGTCGTAAATCGCCATCGGTAATTATTCCCAAAAGTTTTCCTTTACTGATAACAGCAGTGGCACCAAGTCGTTTTGAGGAGATTTCTAAAATAACTTCATTAATAGAAGCTGCCGGACCAACTGTTGGTTTCGGATTCTGATCATGCAGATCTTCCACTTTCAGATATAACTTTTTACCAAGAGCGCCACCTGGATGGAACCTTGCAAAATCCGCGCTGGTAAAACCACGGTATTCGAGCAGGCATACAGCCAGTGCATCACCCAACGCAAGTTGCGCAGTGGTGCTGCTGGTAGGAGCAAGATTATGCGGACAGGCTTCTTTTTTAACATAAGTATTCAGTACAAAATCTGCATGTGAAGCAAGAAAGCTATCCACGTTTCCTGTCATGGCAATTAGTGTATTACCACCATTTTTAATCAGCGGTGCCAGCACTTTAATTTCCGGTGTATTACCACTGTTACTGATTATAATTACCACATCATTTTTCTGTATTGTTCCCAGGTCACCATGAATTGCATCAGCAGCATGCATAAACACTGATGGTGTACCTGTGGAGTTAAAAGTAGCTACCATTTTCTGGGCAATAATGGCACTCTTTCCAATTCCGCTCACCACCACACGGCCACCTGATTTAATAATGAGCTTAACAGATCCTGCAAAATCATTATCAAGGTTTTTAATCAAATCCTTTACAGAGTCTGCTTCCAGCTGCAGGGTTCGTTTGGCAATTGCAAGTATTTGTTGTTCAGCTTTCACAAATTCAGAAATTTTTTGTTGTACAATCAGTTAAATAACCTAACTTCACAAAGTGCTGCAAAAGTATGCGGTTACCAGTTTCACTTTGTTATTATTATTGCTAATAGATTAAAAAAACTGTTTTTTATCAACCGGATGTTTTAATCGGTAAAAAGAAAAAATCAACATTCAAGAATTCTGTTATCTTTGCGTTCCGCAAAAAAAATTAAGTAGAGAGAGACATGTTAGTTGCAGAGAATACACTTACAGAAGCATTACATAAGTTTTTTGGTTATGAATCATTTAAAGGTGATCAGGAAGCAATCATTAAGCAGGTATTAGAAGGGAAGAACACTTTTGTGATCATGCCAACAGGTGGTGGTAAATCAATGTGTTACCAGCTTCCTGCTTTAATGAGTAAAGGCACAGCAATTATTATTTCACCACTTATTGCACTGATGAAAAATCAGGTAGATGCAATAAGAGGTTTTAATACTGATGATGGTGTTGCACATTTTATGAATTCATCACTCTCCAAAGCTGAAATTGCCAAGGTGAGAAAGGATATTAAAGCAGGGAAAACGAAATTATTATATGTCGCTCCTGAATCGCTGACCAAGGATGAAAATGTTAAGTTTCTTAAGGAAGTTGATATTTCATTTTTTGCCATTGATGAAGCACATTGTATTTCAGAATGGGGTCATGATTTTCGCCCTGAATACCGTCGTTTACGACCAATTATAGAACAGATCGGTGATCTTCCTATAATAGCTCTTACTGCAACAGCTACTGAAAAAGTGCAGGCTGATATTCAAAAGAATCTCGGAATGATGGACGCTATTGTTTATAAAGCATCTTTCAACCGTCCTAATCTCTATTATGAAATCCGTCCGAAGAGAGATGTAATTAAGGAGATCATAAAGTTTGTAAAGCAAAACACCGGTAAGTCCGGAATCATATATTGTCTCAGTAGAAAGAAAGTAGAGGAAGTAGCTCTTACACTTACCGTAAATGGAGTGAAGGCACTTCCTTATCATGCCGGTCTTGATGCAACAACACGTGCTACTCACCAGGATAAATTCCTGATGGAAGAAGTGGATGTGATTGTTGCAACGATTGCATTCGGTATGGGAATCGATAAGCCAGATGTTCGTTTTGTAATTCATCATGATATTCCGAAAAGTCTGGAAGGTTATTACCAGGAAACAGGAAGATCCGGTCGTGATGGCCGCGAAGGAAAATGTGTGACTTTTTACAGCTATAAGGATATTGAGAAGCTGGAGAAATTTATGAAAGGTAAACCTGTTGCAGAACAGGAAATTGGTAAGCAGCTTTTACTGGATACCGTTGGTTATGCAGAAACATCTGTTTGCAGAAGAAGAGTTTTATTACATTATTTCGGAGAAAAATATTTGCAGGATAATTGTCAGAGTTGTGACAACTGTTTACATCCAAAACAAATGGTAGAAGCACAGGACGAATTAGAAATGATGCTGGAAGCAGTGCTTGCTGTTAAAGAAAAACATCAGAGCGAACATGTAGTGAATGTACTGGTTGGTAAAACTGATCAGGCTGTTAAAACATATAAGCACGATAAACTGGAAGTGTTTGGTGAAGGTGCTGATAAAGATGAACGCTTCTGGACAGCATTAATACGTCAGGCATTGCTTGCTGGTTTTTTAACTAAGGATATTGATAATTACGGTTTGCTGAAAATGACTGATGGAGGTCAGGCATATCTCAAAAATCCAACTACATTCAAGATTGCACTCGATGCTAATTTTGAAAATACGGAAACGGATGATGATGATGACTTCGGCGGAGCAGGAGGTGGAGGTGCAGCGGATGAACAGTTGTTTGCCATGCTTAAAGATCTGCGCAAGATTGAAGCAAAGAGATTGAATCTTCCTCCTTTCGTAATCTTCCAGGATCCTTCACTCGAAGAGATGGCTACCAATTATCCTATTAACATGGAGGAGATGAAAACCATCACCGGTGTAGGTAATGGTAAAGCATCAAAGTATGGTGTGCCGTTTATCAACATGATTAATAAATATGTTGAAGAAAATGAAATTGAGCGTCCAAATGATTTAATCGTAAAGAGTGTTGCAAATAAGAGTGTATTGAAAGTATATATTATTCAGAATATTGATCGTAAGATTTCATTGAATGATATGTCACGTGCAAAAGGAATATCGCTGAGTGATCTCTTAACAGAAATTGAAACCATTGTTTCATCAGGAACACGAATTGATATCAATTATTATATAAACGAAATAATTGATGAAGATCGTCAGGAAGAAGTATATGATTATTTCCGTACTGCAGAAACGGATTCAGTTCAGGAAGCATTAGTAGATCTTGGTGAAGATGATTACACACAGGATGATATCCGCCTGATGCGTATTAAATTTATGAGTGAATTAGGAAATTAAAAAGTAATTAGTGACTAAAGAATAGTGACTAGTGATATATAAAGAAACCATCGGTAATAGTTATCGGTGGTTTTTTATTTTATATATTCTTAAAGACAATGCATAATCAACCGCTTTGAGGATGAAACAGAAAATTTCTCGTCAGGATTTTGTTGCTGATAAAAGATCAAGAGCTTCCTTAACGGAAAAAACAGGTTTTTTACAACTGTTATTGGAACAAATATAAATTCCTGTTTTTCCTTCCGCAAATCTTCCTTTAAACAATAAGTTATTTTCATCAGGCTTAACTGAAAACAGCAACAAGCAACCAGGCAAATAATATGATGCAAGTTCCTGATAATACTGCATTGCTTTATCACCGCAAATAACCACTTCATAAAAATCATTCTGCATCATCAATGCATTTTCCGCCCAGCACGAATACCAGGGTGCAGATTGTTCAATATGTTCTTTCACATTATTCACCATCCGTTGTGCCTGTTCCCGCCAGTCAGTATTACCGGTAATTTTGCTTAATAAAAAAAGATTTCTGCACATCGCTGCATTGGAAGAATTGATAACGTTATCCTGTACTTCCATTTTGCGCATAATAAGTTGTTCTCCGTTTGATGATGTATAATAAAACATACCCGAATCATCATCTGCAAAATAAGTTATTGCAGTTTTCATCAGTTGCAATGCAAATTGCAGATGTTGTTCGTCACCTGTACATTGATATAGTTCAGTGATGGCATTTATGGTAAATGCATAATCGTCGAGGTAACCTTTTAAATTCGCCCTGTTGTTTTTTGCTGTGCGATAGAGTTCGCCATCATTATATAAAACTGTTTTGATGAAAGAAGCATTCTTCACAGCAGCATCCAGCAACTTTTCATCTTTAAAAGAATGGTAAGCATCAATATATCCTTTCATCATTAATGCATTCCACGAACAGATCTGTTTATCATCAAGGCCGGGAGCTATTCTCTTCTTCCTTTCTTCCCATAAAAGTGTTTTGCATTCTTCAATTATTTTATCCAGTTGCTCCGTTGTAATGTTAAACTTTGACTCTACAGATTTTGTATCCTCTATACGTTGCAGAATATAAAATTCTTCCTCCCAGATTTCATCTTTTCGAATTTTATAATAATCAAAGAATATTAATTTTTTATTTTTCTCTTTTATGATCGATGAAAGTTCTTTCTCTGTCCACACATAAAACTTTCCTTCCACACCTTCTGAATCTGCATCAAGAGCTGAATAAAAACTACCTTCCGGTGTTGTCATTTCTCTTTTAATAAATTCAAGAGTAGCAATAACAGTTTCTTTATATATTGAATTCTTCTGTATCCGGAATGCATGCGAATAAAGTGAAACCAGTTGTGCATTGTCATAAAGCATTTTTTCAAAATGAGGAATTTTCCATTTGCCATCTGTAGAATAACGCGCAAAACCGCCGCCCAACTGATCAAATATTCCACCTGTTGCCATTTTCTGCAATGTAAGTTCTATCTGCTTAAGGCAGTTTTCATCAGCAGTATGATAATAATAATGCAAAAGAAACTCCCAGTTGGAAGGCATAGGAAATTTAGGAACACGGTTCATGCCTCCGTCAACCTTATCAAACTGGGTTTCAAAAAATTTATATATAGAAGAAAAATCAAACTGTGCAGTATCCTCCGACTTATAAACCTGTTCAAGATTGCTTATTCCTGCAGTAAGTTCCTCCGCATATTTCCTGCATTGATCCGGATCATTCTTATAAAGTTCAACAACCTTAAGTAAAATCTGTTGCCATTGTGATCGTGTAAAATATGTTCCGCCATAAAATGGTTTCTGATCCGGCAATACGATGCAGTTCAATGGCCATCCACCACGTCCTGTCATCAGTTGCACAGCATCCATATATATAGCATCTACATCAGGCCGTTCTTCCCGGTCAACTTTTATGCTGATGAAATTGTCATTCATAATCGCCGCTGTCGTCACATCTTCAAAACTTTCATGTTCCATTACATGACACCAGTGACAGGAGGAATATCCAATACTTATTATTACCGGTTTATTTTCCAGTTGTGCTTTTTCAAAAGCAGAAGCAGACCATGGAAGCCATTTAACAGGATTATAAGCATGCTGCAGCAGATACGGACTGCTTTCATGAATTAATGCATTTGCAGGAAGAGAAGAATCAGACATGCTGCAAAAGTAACTGCCTTTATAACATCATTGTCTGATTTAAAATAGCTCTCAATTTTTTGCAGATTTAATTCCAACAGGCAAGATGCCTGGGGATGATTTATTTTCTATTTATGTTTTGTAAGCACGAGCAGGATGATCGCGCTAGAGTAATAAATCGTAAATCGTACTTCGTAAATCGTACTTCGTAAATCGTACCTCAAAACTATTTATTCAGTTCCATTTTCTTATTCACATGTTCGGCAGTGAGTTCAGCAAAACTTTTTCCGGTAACTTTACTTTCTGCCCAGGTGAGAAAATCAAAATTTTCGAATACCGGTTTTTCAAAAGGATCATCATTAAGTTTAACCAGTTCTTCGTATAGCTTTGTAAAACTGTGTTTCTTTTCTTTCTCTGTTGTTGCTTTGGAAATAATTTTTACAAAATCAAG
>JBDTVD010000004.1:0-33878 GCA_040007375.1 Bacteroidota bacterium
GCAGAAAGACATCACTTCATCTGATGAAAAACTGGTGCAGCGCCAGGCGTTTGCAGGTATGTTGTGGAGTAAACAGTTTTATTATTTTGATGTAGATCAATGGTTAAAAGGTGATCCTGCTCAGCCGCTTCCTCCACAGGAACGTTTGAAAGGGAGAAATCATGAGTGGAAACATCTGAATAATTTTGATATTATTTCCATGCCTGATAAATGGGAGTATCCCTGGTATGCTGCATGGGATCTTGCATTTCATTGTATTCCTCTCGCTATGTTGGATACTGCCTTTGCAAAAAAACAACTTGACTTGATGGTGCGTGAATGGTATATGCATCCTAATGGTCAGCTGCCTGCTTATGAATGGTGTTTTGATGATGTAAATCCTCCGGTGCATGCATGGGCAACATGGTGTATATATAAAATGGATAAAAAACAAAACGGCAAAGGTGATCATGCATTTCTTGAATCTGTCTTTCATAAATTGCTTTTAAATTTTACATGGTGGGTAAACAGGAAGGATGCTGAAGGGAATAATATTTTTGAAGGTGGATTTCTGGGTCTTGATAATATTGGTGTGTTTGATCGAAGTTCAAAGCTGCCGACAGGTGGTTATATTGAACAGGCAGACGGCACCAGCTGGATGGCCATGTATTCGCTGAACCTGATGCGCATCGCTCTTGAATTGTCGCGCACCAATGCTGTGTATGAAGATATGGCAACAAAATTCTTCGAACACTTTTTATATATAGCCGGTGCCATGGAGAATATGGGAGAGAGAAGTACAGGTTTGTGGGATGATGAGGATGGATTTTTTTATGATGTACTCCGACTGCCTGATAATAAAAGTGTAAGTCTTAAGGTAAGAAGCATGGTAGGATTGATTCCTCTCTTTGCAGTGGAAATACTTGATGATGAGTTGATGAGTGCGGTTCCTGAATTTGCAAAGCGCTTAAACTGGATTCTTGAAAATCGTCCAGATCTGGCTTCGTTGGTATCACGCTGGCAGGAAAAGAAAACAGGTGAACGGCATTTACTTTCATTGTTAAGAGGATATCGAATGAAAAAAATTCTTTCACGAATGCTGGATGAAAAAGAGTTTCTGTCTGAATATGGTATTCGTGCCCTTTCTAAATTTCACGATGAACATCCTTACGAATATTATATAGAAGGAAATACATTTTCAGTGAAATATACTCCTGCTGAAAGTGACAGTGCATTGTTTGGTGGTAATTCCAATTGGCGTGGACCAGTATGGATGCCTGTAAATTATCTCATCATTGAAAGTTTGCAGAAGTATCATCATTTTTATGGTGATGATTTTAAGGTGGAGTTCCCAACAGGAACAGGAGTGATGATGAATCTGGCAGAGGTTGCAGATGAATTAACTAAGCGATTGAAGAAAATATTTTTGAAGGATGCAGATGGCAATCGTCCGGTTCATTCTTACAATCCTGTTTTAAACAGCAATGAACATTTTAAAGATTATATATTGTTTCATGAATATTTTCATGGTGATACAGGAAGAGGAGTGGGTGCCTCTCATCAAACAGGATGGACAGGATTAATTGCAAAATTGATTCAGCCTGATTCAAAAGTAGATCAACCGGAATCCGAAAAATCAATTTCATCATTGCCTGTTTCACTTAATTAAGTAATTCAATCCACCTGAGTTAATATGAATATCACCTTAAATAAAAATTCACTTTCTGATTTTAATAACGCATTAACTTATGAATACCTGGAAACAAATGGTTTTGGTGGCTGGTCGTCATCTACTGTTATAAATGCACATACGCGACGCTATCATGCCTTGTTGATGGCAGCTGTTAATCCACCGCTTGAACGTTATGCTGTTGTGTCCAAACTGGAAGAAACGTTAGTCATTGATGGCAACAGGGTGGAGTTGTCTACTAATCTGTACCAGGAAAAACATATTGACCCGGAAGGATATGTATATATAGAATCATTCAGTAAAAATTATTTTCCGGAATGGATTCTTGAAGCTAATGGTGTAAGGATTAAGAAAACCCTTGCAATAATTTCAGAAGCAAATACTGTTGTAATTACTTATGAAGTATTGGAATGTGATGATGTATTTCAAATGGAATTACTGCCGCTTCTTGCTTTTCGTGATTATCATCATCTCTCCGGAAAAAATGAAAACGTTAATAAGAATTATTCATTTATTAATAATACTTTTCATGCAAAACCTTATGAAGGAAATCCTTCTGTATATATAGCTGTTACCGGAAGCACTTTCAATGAAAAGTTTGATTGGTACAACAGGTTTTATTACCAGGTGGAAGAAGATCGCGGACAGGATTGCATGGAGGATCTTTTTACTTATGGAAATTTTTCTCTTACATTAAATAAAGGACAACAAATTTGTGTGATAGTTTCAATAGATAACATTTCCGGACAGGATGCATTTGCTTTGATTGCAACAGAATTGGAAAGAAGAAAGGCTTTAGTTAAATTATCACCATCAGGAATTGAAAGGACACTTACTCTTGCTGCAGATCAGTTTATTGTTAAACGTAATGCAGATCAGAAAACTGTTATTGCTGGCTATCATTGGTTTGGGGACTGGGGACGTGATACAATGATTTCCCTTCCTGGTTTATGTCTTTCAACAGGAAGATATGATGATGCAAAAAAAATACTTTCTGCATTTGCAGAAACTGTCAGCCAGGGAATGCTGCCAAACAGATTCCAGGATTATAGTGGTGAACCGGAGTATAATAATGTAGATGGTACGCTTTGGTATTTTATCGCTATATATAAATATCTGCTTGCAACAAATGATCAGGATTTTGTTTTAGAGAAATTATTACCTGTTCTGGATGACATTATAAACTGGCATTATAAAGGAACACGTTATAATATTCATGTAAATAGTGATGGATTATTATATAGTGGTGAGAACGGAGTGCAGCTTACCTGGATGGATGCAAAGATTGATTCATGGGTGGTAACTCCACGTACAGGTAAAGCAGTTGAGATAAATGCTCTTTGGTATAATGCACTGATGATTTATTCTGAGTTGTTGCTTTTGTCAGGTAATATCAGCAGTGCAAATAATTTTTCAGCCAATGCAGATAATGTAAAGAAAATGTTTAATACGTTATTCTGGAATGAAGAAGCAGGTTGTCTTTATGATGTTGTTGATCATAATTATAATGATGAAACAATTCGCCCGAACCAGTTGTTGGCAATCAGTCTGCCTTTTCAATTGGTGGACAAAGTGAAAGCATTAAGCATTCTGAATATTGTTCAGGAGAAATTATATACACCTGTGGGTTTAAGAAGTCTTGATCCGGAGCATCCAACATACAAGGGAATTTATAGTGGTGATCAATTGCATCGTGATGCAGCTTATCACCAGGGAACAGTTTGGAGTTGGTTGCTCGGATCTTATGTTGATGCTTTAATGAAATCAGAAGATCATGGAATTAAGGAAGCAAACAAGGTGATCAGTAATTTCGCTTATCATTTGTGTGAAGCCGGACTGGGAACTGTTTCAGAAATATTTGATGGAAATGCACCTCATGCTCCACGAGGTTGTATTGCACAGGCATGGAGTGTTGCAGAAATATTAAGAGTGATAAAAGAGTATTCATTAACTGTTAAAACAGTGATCCGGAAAAATAGGAAAATGCTTCGTTAGTAATTCCTGTTACTGATAAAAAGTTAAACTATTTTGAGGTTGAGATTAATCCGGAAATTGTAATTGTTGAAATTCAGGATGTACAATTAGTTCCTGAAGATAAAGATCTGAGAGGAGCGCATCCATTAATGAAGGGTGATTTCCTATATGTAAAACAGGAATGAAGTTTAAAAAGTATTTATATAGATTACTTAACATCCACTTTAACTCCACCGGAAGAATCAAATTTGTTCAGCCGGTATTTTATAGCAAAGAGAACATAGCGACCTATTATGAGTGATTGTTTTTCACGCAGATAATTTTGCTCACTTACCCTTTCAATCCCTGTATTTTTGTTTAATAAATCGTAAGCCTGCAAACTCAGTGAAAGACGATTTGCTTTAAGAAAATAACGACTCACTTCTGATTTGATCAATGGAACCACAACTTCACTATTAAAGGATTGTGAGAGATAAGTGCTGATATCGGCAGAACAGGACACATGCCATTTTTCTGTGGGTTGATAACTGATATCAGTAAAATAGCTCAGTTGAATATAAGTTGCATTATTATCTTTTAAACTATAGTTGCTGTTAGTTAATGATGCAGAACTTCCAATGGAGAGATCAAGTTTTTCTTTTTTTCTATTATCAAAAGTTAATGAAAGTTTATGTGTGTAACTGGTAATTATATTTTCATCTCCGTTAATGATATTAATTCCCTGGTTAAAAGTTTCTGATCCTTCGATGGAAATATTTACTCCAGCCTTTCTGATAGGAGTTGTTACTTCAGCATTTAATACAGCAAGATAATCATCATCAGAATTAAGAGGTGCCTGCAACTGACTTAAATCATCATTAATTACACTTGTCCATGTTACTTTGTCTTTAGTATATCTTGCATAAAAACTTGTGAAAAAACTTGTGAATGAGAACTGATCAAAAATGTTCCAGTTAAAACGAAGGTTATGCTGATATTCCGGCTTCAATGTTGGATTTCCAAAAGTTATCAGCAATGGATTTCTATCATCTGCAACAGGTAAAAGAGAAGAGGAGGAAGGAGGACTTACTCTTGCAGAATAATTAATACCATATCTTCTTCCACTCTGGTATTCATTCTCCCAACTGACTTTAGGTATAAGATAAAAATAATTCTTTGTATATATATTGGCGTCATAAATAGTATTGCTGATGTCGAGAAATTCTGATTTTAGTGCCAGCAGAAAATGCTTCTTTTTATTATTGTATTTAAAATTGATATAAGGACGAGCGTAACGGTAATCAGTTATAAATTCAAAATCAACATTTCCTGTTTCTGCGTTCTGAATTCCTTCCTCTCTTTTGATGGATTGAAAAACTGTTCCTGTTTCTAACCCTGGTTCAATAAAATAATAATGCCCTGCATCATGAGTTGCAGAAACTATGGCAGAGTAATTCTGATTTCCAGTAGTATTATCTCTGAAATTATTTGCAACAGATAAAATATTATCAGTAAACAATCTGCTGATGTTCATCCAGTCAGCATTATTCAGTGATGAATTAATTGACGCATCACCACTGATTTTTAAAATTTTCCATTTTCTGTTCCAGCGTTTCAGATAGGATGCATGTACTTTACTATTCATGCTTCTGTCCGTTTCATCACCTTCATCAACAAGTTCATTTTCATTTGACAAATCAGTGTAGGAAAGTGAATGTGTATTTCTGAAAGCACTTCCATTACTGAGTGTAAGATTTCCATTTACCTGAATATTCTGAGTGCTGTCAGGTCTGTTTCTCCAGTTAAGTGTTACGGTGTGATTTCTGTCTTTTGAATTACCGTATGCATCTTCTCTGTTATAAAATTTCTGCTCTCCTGTATAATTTTCAGTATATATATTGTCTTGCGTTTTCTTGTTTGTACCGTTAGCCATGTAACTGATATTAATTCTGTTATTCTTCACTGGTTCATAAGTATAATTTAATCCACCAGCACCGGAAGAGATCAATCCATTTTCTGTTTCACCAAAATTTACGGGTGCATTATTTGTATTGAAAGTAAACTGCATTCCACCATTACCATCACCCATATTCCGGAAGCCTCCACTAAAATCCATATAATCTTTAAATGAAAAACCGGATTCATTAATATCGTTTAACATGCCAATAAAAGCAAACTGTTGAGTTTTAGTAAAGCGATATAATTTTGCATTCAGTTTATAATGATCATCTGTTCCGGCAGCAGCAGTTGCATCACCAAAAATTGCAGTCTTTCTGTTATCTTTCAGCATGAGGTTAATAGTTTTCTCCCTTTCACCATCATCTATTCCTGTTAATTCCGACTGATCTGATTTTTTATCATACACCTGAACTTTGTCAATTGCATCTGCCGGAAGATTCTTTGTTGCCACTTTAGGATCATTGCTGAAAAACTCTTTTCCATCAACAAGTACATTTTGTATCTGCTCACCTTGAGCTTTAATGTTTCCATTTCGGTCAACTTCAACACCAGGAAGTTTTTTTAACAGATCTTCTGCAACTGCATCTGGTTTTGTTTTATACGCACCTGCATCGTATTCTATGGTATCCTGTTTTATTCTCACCGGAATTCTTTCACCTGTAATATTCACTTCATTTACTGATTGCTCAAGAGGAACTAACTGTATTTGCTGAACTGGTGATGATGATGGAATATCAATATCATTATAAAATGTTTTGTATCCTATAAAAGAACATTGCAATATATATTTACCAATATTTATATTTTTTATATAAAATGAACCATCATCTGTAGTGATGCCGAAATAAGCCATTGTAGAATCTGCAGGATGAAGTAATGCAATAGTTGCATAGGGAAGAGGTGATTGATTTTTGTCAGTTACTTTACCTGACAGATTGTTAAGCTGAGCAAAGCAGGGATGAATAATAAAATATATAAAGACAGTCAGCTTAAAACGCATTATATTACTTCCTTATTTTTATCATTACATTTCCGTTGCCACCATTCTGATCCTGCATTTCTTTCATTTTTTCAGTGCGGATTTTATCAAATTCTTCCCATGTAACTTTCTTTCCTTCTTTTGGTTTTTCGATTTTAGATGCATCAACTTCACCAAACTTAATCTCTTTTGCTGTAATTAATATATCATCATTATTAATGTTCACTTCCAGCACCATTCCGGGTAAACCTGCAAATCGTCCCGGTCCACTTCTTACTGGAATGTTAGGAGTGAACCAGACACTTATTTTCCGGTCACTTTCTGTTCTGGTTGCTTCCTGACAGGGATAATCAGCAATCATTTTCTGTTTCCCTGTTAATTTCCATTCGTTTTTTGATAGCTCAGTTATAACCAGGAATTTTCTGGTCATGAATTCGCGTTGTTCTGTGACAATCCCTTTATCAATTTCACAATATGATTTTTCATCCGGCCGATCCATTTTGATTCTGATTACTCCAGCATCTGATTGTTGTTCAATGTCAGTTGGTGCAGTAATACCATCATTGAAATATAACGACACATCACTTGTAAAGTCCAGCTTTTTAATATTAACCTGTTCTTTTGGAAGTGCAGGCATATCAGAAGGAGCTTCACCATCTACATTAATTTGTAATTTGATTTTCTCTTCATAAATTATACTGCCGGAAGTTTGTTGTGCATCAACTGAACGTACAGCAAAAAATATAAACAGGATAAGTTGAATTTTTCTCATAGTGATTGGTTTATTCAACAAATAAAGGTTATTGCTTTTAGTGCCAGGGTTAATATTATACTAAAGCTTTGTTAAACATTGTTAATTGGTTCAGTTCTGAAGTTAAACATCAAGAGCCAAACTTTTTTTTTATTCCTGTATTGGGTCTGTATAAGATATCCTCCAGGTTCCAGTGATTATTTAATGAATTATAAGAATGGAATCGGAGTTATTGTTGTTTGATAAAATTGAATGGATATTTTGTAAGAAAGCTCTTTTTCAGAGGGAAGGGAAGAACACCAAAGCAATTATTTTTTTTCATTGATGAAGTAATCAAAGTTATTCTTCATCATTTCTACTCTTTTAGTTAATTTGATAAGTTCTATATTTGATTCGTCAAACAATAAGTCTTTTTCCATTCATTAAATGTTCATATGGTAATAGCAACTTTGACGCTTAATAAACAGTTAAACACCTACATTCAAAGACACTATATTTAGTATGAAAAAAACCTTTCTATTCCTGGCAGCAACTATTTGCTTCACACTTGCAAATGCACAAACCGATAAAGATAAATCTGCCGATCCTAATGCTCCGGAGATTACTTTTGAAACAGAGACCCATGATTACGGAACAATAGATTTTGGTGCAGATGGCACTTACGCTTTTAAATTCACAAATACAGGTAAAGACCCTCTGGTAATAACTGATGCAAAAGGATCCTGTGGATGTACAGTACCAAAGTGGCCTAAAGAACCGGTTTTAAAAGGGCAGTCGAACAATATCAATGTAAGTTATGATACAAAAAGAGTAGGCCCTTTTACAAAAACAGTTACGGTAACATCCAATGCTAAAACAACTACGCGTGTATTAACTATTAAAGGTGTAGTTAAGAGCCAGGAGCAGACAGAAGACCAAACTCCTGTAATGAAGAGCAATGGAATGGCACCATTTGAAAATCAAGGTAAATAACAAATAGATAATATAAACTTCAAACAACAATTAAAAAAATGATGAAAAAATCAATTTTACTGGCTTCATTAACTATTATGATGACAGTTGGCGCTTTCGCACAGGATAAGAAAGCCGCAGATGTAAAGGCAGCTCCTGCTCCTGCACAAACAGCACCTGCTGATATGAAAAATGCTCCTGAAATGACTTTCGAAGTAGAAGAATATAACTTCGGAACCATTAAACAAGGTGAGTCAGTAACACGTGAGTTCGCATTTACAAACACTGGTAAAGAAGCTCTTATTATTTCTAATGCTCAGGGTTCATGCGGATGCACAGTTCCTCAGTATCCGAAAGAGCCTATCGCTCCAAAAGGGAAAGGTGTTATTAAAGTAACATTCAACTCTGCAGGAAAACAAGGAATGCAGGATAAAACTGTTACCTTAACTTCTAATGCTAAAAACAGCCCAAAGGTTATCCACATCAGAGGAACTGTTGAAATACCAGCTCCAACAGCAGAGCCAGTAAAAGAAGCTCCAAAAAACTAATCAGATTAAATGTACATTTGTTGTCCCGTTACCACTCTGGTAGCGGGACAATTTATTTTAAGACTATGCCAAGAATATCCAATAAAGGAATGCAGATGCCTCCTTCACCAATCAGGAAGCTCGTTCCGTTTGCAGAACAAGCAAAGAAAGAAGGCAAATCTATTTTTCACCTCAATATCGGACAACCGGATATACACACACCTGACACAATGTTAAATGCATTGAGAAATCTTAAATTGAAAGTGGTAGAATACAGTCATTCAGCAGGTATTGAAACTTATAGGAAAAAACTGGCGGGTTATTACAAAAAACATAAAATCAATGTTGACTGGACTGATATTATCATAACAACAGGAGGGAGTGAGGCAATAGAAATAGGGATGATGGCTTGTTTAAATGAAGGTGATGAGATTATAGTTCCTGAACCATATTATGCAAACTATAACGGATTTTCAACGCAGGCAAGTGTATTTGTAAAACCTGTTCCATCCTCTATTGAAAGTGGATTTGCTTTGCCATCAATTGATGAATTTGAGAAAGCTATTACCCCAAAAACCAAGGCCATATTAATTTGCAACCCAGGTAATCCAACCGGTTATCTTTATACAAGAAAAGAACTGGAACTACTGAGAGATCTTGTAGTGAAATATGATTTATTCTTTTTTGCTGATGAAGTTTACAGGGAGTTTTGTTATGATGATGCAGAGTATGTTTCAGTGATGCATCTTGATGGTATTGATCAGAATGTAGTTTTAATGGATAGCATTTCAAAAAGATACAGTGCATGTGGTGCAAGAATAGGAGCATTGGTATCAAAGAATAAGGAAGTAATGTCGGCAGCATTGAAATTTGCACAGGCACGATTAAGTCCCCCTACATTCGGGCAGATTGCAGCAGAAGCAGCTATTGATACTCCGGATTCCTATTTCACGGAAGTGAAGAATGAATATACCATGCGACGCAATTTTGTGATTGATGCACTTAATAAGATGGAAGGAGTTTTTTGTCCTAAACCCAAAGGTGCTTTTTATTGCATGGCACAATTACCTATTGATGACAGTGACCTTTTTTGCCAGTGGCTTCTTGAGAAATTTGAATTTAACGGAAAGACAGTGATGCTGGCTCCTGCAACGGGATTTTACTCTAAACCAGAACTTGGTAAAAAGCAGGTGAGAATAGCATATGTTTTAAATATTGATTCATTAAAACAAGCGATGGAATGTCTGGAACAGGCATTGAAAGTTTATCCGGGAAGAGTGATAGCATCTCAGAAACAAACATCCGTTTCAGTTTGAAGTTACATTAGTATTTTTTCTTCCTGAAGAAGATTTATGATGGAAGAATACGATTGCATAGCAGCATAATGCAATTCATTTTGATTCATCCATTTTAAGCTGGTTATACCTTCTTCTTCCTGCGGTTTGATATTATCAGGATCATCACATTTCATAATATACCAATACGTGCATTTTAAAATTCTTTCAACTCCGTAGGGATATGTATGATAGGTAGTTGCTGCAGACTTTATAATCGACAGATTTGATATTCCACATTCTTCTTCCACTTCACGAATTGCTGCTTCATTAAATGTTTCTCCTTTTTCTACTTTTCCCTTAGGGAGATCCCACCTGTCATTACGGTATATCATCAGTACTTCTCCCATAGGATTAAACACGATGCCACCTGCAGCATCCATTATTTTATATATATCTCTGAAGGAAATCCAGGTGTTTGCGACGTCAGGTGACTGGAATGACAAGGTTTTTACCATGGAGTTTTCCTCGAACGCTGCTATCAGAATCAGAAGGTCCTGAGTGGATTCTCTTCCTGATAACCGGAAAACCAAATCAGAGGCAGTCATCGGTTCATTGTTTTCGTAAATACATATGCGTCTGTCATTGACATATATTTTTATCATAAATTAAATTCTGATATTTAGCGTTAACCCTGTTTACTTAAGAATTTACTACGTTTGCAAAGCATGCAAAATGAAACTGCTTCAAAAGTAGCCGAATTCCTCTTGCAAATAAAGGCAATCAAGTTACAACCGGATTCGCCTTTTACATGGGCATCAGGATGGAAGTCTCCGATATATTGTGATAACCGCATTTCTCTTTCTTATCCACGTATCCGTACATATATACGTCAGGAGCTGGTGAAACTTATAGAGAATAAATTCGGACGACCTGATATTATTGCCGGTGTTGCAACAGCTGCTATTGCACAGGGAGCCTTAGTTGCTGAAGCAATGGGTCTTCCCTTTGTTTATGTAAGAGCTTCGGCCAAAGATCATGGAATGAAAAACAAGATTGAAGGTGAAGTGAAAGAACATCAGACTGCAGTAGTAATTGAGGATTTGATTTCTACAGGTAAGAGCAGTCTCGAAGTAGTTCGCGATCTCAGAGAAAATGGAGTTATTGTTAAAGGACTTGTTTCAATTTTCAGTTATGGTTTTGAAGCAGCTTCTGATAGTTTTAAAAAAGCAAGTTGTCCTGTTTATTCTTTAAGTAATTATGATGCTCTGCTTCGTCAGGCCGTTGAAACAGGATATATATCCCGGAAAGACGTTGATGTTTTAAAATCGTGGCGTGTTAATCCTTCTCAATGGCAACCATTACCATCAGTTTAATTTTTATCAATATAAATTATGACACGCCTCGAAAGCAATAAGGTTTTGATATCGAAGAAACCCGAATCTGTATTTGAATTTTTATCGGATTTCAACAACATAGGATTACTTATGCCTGATCAGGTGGAAGGTTATACAACCGATGGAGAAACCAGTTCATTCACAATTAAAGGAATGGCAAAACTAGGATTGACATATGAATCCAAAACTGCATTTTCAGAGGTAGTGATGAAGAGTTTCGGCAAAGTGCCATTTGATTTCAAGCTCATCTGTTCCATTGAAAAAGCTACTGATACTTCCACAGATTTAATTTTATTCCTGGATGCGGAATTAAATCCTTTTCTTAAAATGATGGCAGAAAAACCGCTCACCAATTTTTTAAATCTTTTAGTGAATAAATACAAAGAGATTTCTGAACTTTCTGTATGAGTTTAATCTCACATAAATTCAATCTGCTTAAAACCAAATTGTAATTCTTTTCCATCATCACGTTGTATCTCAAGAAGACCTTCTCTTGTAACATTGCGAATAACTCCTGTCCAGATTTCTGAATCCGTTTTATAAGTAGCCGATTGATGGATCCTGTAAAGAACATTTTTATATTCTCCCATCAGCAATTCATCATTACCTGATTGTAACTGATCGTAACGGTTATATATAAATGATAATACCTTTTCCAGCTCTTGCTTAATGTCCAGCTTATTTCCTGTTTCTAAACAGATTGATGTAGCCGGTTTTAGTAATGATTCATCAAATACAACCTGATTTACATTGATGCCAAATCCTGCAACTATGGAACAAATTAACTCACCACGAATAGCATTTTCAATAAGAATTCCCGATAGCTTTTTACCTCCGGCTACAATATCATTCGGCCACTTAACAAGTATATTTTTAACACCTGCAGTCAGGAGGTAATCTCTCAATCCCAGGGAAAAAGCAACGTTAAGCATAAAATGTCTGCTTACCAGGAACCTATCCGGCAGGAATATGATACTGAGAGTAATATTTTCATCACGTTTCGAATACCATGTATTCCCTCTCTGACCTTTACCTGCCGTTTGAAAGGTAGCAGAAATACAGGTGCCGTTTACTACCTGGTGATCGCGCAGTAACTCCTGTGCAAATTCATTGGTGGAAGTAACCTGTTCCAGATTGATAACCGGTGCTTTAAAGGGCATCATGTTTTCGTTGAAAACTATGTTTTTATTTCGTTTAGAATGCCTGTAAGAGGTAGTATCTTGCAGGGTAATTTATTCGTAAATAGTTCCTGATAAATATAAACTCTTTCTTAATTTTGTAAACTTTAAATTTAACTGTTATCGAATGGCAAAAACAGCCAGAGCACTTGAGGCTGCTAAAATAAAGAACGCTACTGACGAACTGACTGAACTGGCAATAAAATCTCTTCAGGAAAAGAAAGGCCATGAAATTGTTTGTCTTGATTTACGGCAACTGAAAACTTCCATTACTGATATGTTTATCGTATGTCATGGTGATAGCACTACACAGGTGGATGCACTTGCACGTTCAGCGGAAGAAATTATATATAAAGAAACAGGTGAGAATCCTGTTTATAAAGAGGGTAGTGAAAATGCGCAGTGGATTCTGCTGGATTACATCAATGTAGTAATTCACATCTTCCAGAAAGAGTTTCGTGACTATTACGGTATTGAAAGATTATGGGCCGACGCGCAGGTTCGTCAGGTTTCAGAAGATAAAAAATGACAGTATTGTCAGGCAAATAAACAGTTGACCAGGTGGCATAGTACTTGACTTCCGCCCGGCACTACTAAAAAATCAAAATGTCAGAACAGCAAAAGAGCGAAGAGAAAAAGGATCAGAAATCAAATTTTCAGAAGCCTAAAACGCCAAAATTCAATTTTAATTTCTACTGGGTTTATGGCTTGGTAAGTATCATCATTATTGTCATTTATCTTTTTGATTTTGGGAAGAGTCCGAAAACTGTTTCCTGGAATGAGTTTGTTACTACAATGGTTCGTTCCAATGATGTTGACAAACTGGAAGTGGTGAATAAGGAAACGGTGAATGTGTACATCAAAAGAGAAAGTCTTAAACAGGACAGGTTTAAATCAGTTTCAAGAAATACTTTTGGTAATGGAACAAATGAAGGTCCGCATTATAAATTTACTATTGGTGATGTTAGTACTTTTGAAAAGGATCTCCTGGAAGCACAGAAAGATGTTCCGGTGGATCAACGGTTAAAACCGATTTATCGTCCGAATGAAGGAAGTTCATGGGATTGGTTAACAGGAATTCTTTTTCCAATAATACTTCTGGTAGTTTTATATATGTTCATCATACGTCGTATGGGATCAGGACCAGGTGGAGGACAGATATTTAATATTGGCAAATCCAAAGCAACACTCTTCGATAAAGACATGCATGTTAAAGTTACCTTTAATGATGTTGCAGGTCTTGAAGAAGCAAAAGTGGAAGTGATGGAGATTGTTGATTTCCTTAAAACACCCAAAAAATATACGCAACTTGGAGGTAAAATTCCAAGAGGAGCATTACTTGTTGGCCCTCCCGGAACAGGAAAAACTTTATTAGCGAAAGCAGTTGCTGGTGAAGCACAGGTTCCCTTCTTTTCATTGAGCGGATCTGATTTCGTGGAAATGTTTGTTGGAGTTGGTGCATCACGTGTACGCGATTTATTCCGCCAGGCAAAAGAGAAAGCACCAAGTATTATTTTTATTGATGAAATTGATGCAATAGGAAGAGCACGTGGCAAATCACCTTCCTTCAGTGCAAATGATGAAAGAGAAAGTACATTGAATCAACTCCTCACCGAGATGGATGGATTCGGAAGTAATATTGGTGTAATAATAATTGCAGCAACAAACAGAGCAGATATTCTTGATCGTGCATTGTTACGTCCGGGTCGTTTCGACAGACAGATATATGTGGAGTTGCCGGATCTGAATGGAAGAAAAGAAATTTTTAAAGTGCATTCAAAACCTTTGAAACTTGACAACACAATAGATCTTGATTTTCTTGCCAGACAAACACCAGGTTTCAGTGGAGCTGATATTGCCAATCTTTGTAATGAAGCGGCTTTAATTGCAGCACGTAAAAATAAAACAGCAATCGGTAAGCAGGATTTTCTTGATGCTGTTGATCGTATCATTGGTGGACTGGAAAAGAAAAATAAAATTATCTCTGCTCATGAAAAGAAAGTAATTGCTTATCATGAATCAGGTCATGCTGCCATTAGCTGGTTGCTTGAACATACATCTCCATTAGTTAAAGTTACAATTGTACCAAGAGGTAATTCGCTTGGTGCTGCATGGTATCTTCCGGAAGAAAGACAGATCACAACCCGTGAACAGATCATGGATGAAATGTGTGCTGCATTAGGTGGAAGAGCTGCTGAGCAAATTATTTTCGGTGCCATTTCTACAGGTGCTTTAAGTGATCTTGAAAAAATTACAAAACAGGCGTATGCAGCAGTTGCAGTATTTGGGTTGAATGATAAGATTGGTAACGTGAGTTTTTATGATAGTTCAGGTCAGCAGGATTTCACATTTACAAAACCATATAGCGAACACACAGCACGTACGATTGATGAGGAAGTAAGTAAGATGATTGAAGAAGCGTATCAGAGAACACTTGTTGTACTTGCAGATCATCGTAAAGAGCTGGATGTTTTAGCAGCAAGATTGCTTGATAAAGAAGTGATTTTTAAAGAAGATCTGGAAGAGATTTTCGGAAAACGTAAATATGAAAAGGAAGAATTGGGTGGCCCTGCTGCAGTTGGTGCTTCTACATCATGGAATGGGCATGCCGGCTTACTTGCTGAAAAAGATAATGCAGTAAAGGGAGAACTCACTCCTGATATCAATTCTGATACTGTTTCTTAGGATATGGAGGATAGCACCATTAGAGAAAAAGTGCTGAAGAAAATAAGAGCGGCACTATTAAACAAAAGTGCTGATCCTTATCCGCAACTGGATCTTACATCTTCTGTACATAAACATGAAACAGAAGATCCGGTAATTATATTTGCTGAACATTTTATAGCCGCAGGCGGAAAGTTTATTTTATGTGAAAACGAACTGGAGTTTGTGGAAGGATTGCTAAACCTTGCAGAACAATATAAATGGACAACTGTACTTTGTTGTGAAGATGGATTATCAAATCTTCTTACCGAATGCGAATTTCCCCATCAGTTTGAAGTTGGAGAACCATTGCCGGATGCGTCTGTAACTTCCTGTGAATGTATGATTGCAAATAATGGAAGTATTGTTATCTCTTCACGTAAAAATGGATTGACTACTCCTATAGTTGCACCAGTACATATTGTATGTGCTAAAAGCAGTCAGATTGCAATGGAAATTAAAGATGGTTTGCATTGGATGAAAAAACAATATGATAATCTTCCTTCTGCAATTTCATTTATTACCGGACCGGCGCGTACACAACAGATTGATGGTGTTTTTGTAAACGAAGGTTATGGCCCGAAGCATATTTATCTTTTCCTGGTAGATGATAAGGAAAGAGGTTTTATTGAAGCTGCTCCTGACGATGCTGATGCAATGACTAATGGATAATATTTATTTCCCATTTTTGTAGCATATGGAAGGATGGATAAAAATTTACAGCAGTGATCAACCTGTACAGATTGAAGTAGTAAAAGCTATTTTATCGGATAATAATATTGATGCTGTTGAAATTTCTAAAAAAGATTCTTCTTATATTTTTGGTGAAATTGAGTTGTATGTAAAAGTAGATTCTGAAATATTTGCTCAACTCGTTTTAAGCCGCCACAACCTTTGAACAATTTCACTACACGCGCACTTACGGGAGCATTGTTTGTTATTATAATGATTGCATCCATTATATATGGACCTCTCAGTATGCAGCTTTTATTTTTATTGATTTCATGCGGAGCATTGTATGAGTTTTATAAACTGGTGGAAGGAGAACAGGTGCAGCCTCAATATATAGCAGGCATTATTACAGGTGCAGTTACGTTTACTTTTATTTCACGACTTGCGGTAATTCCTGTTGATGCAATGTTTATTATATATGCATTGGCAGCATTTCTTTTTATTGCTGAATTATATCGAAAAAAGAAACAACCATTTAATAATATTGCATTTACAGTAATCGGAGTTATATATATAGTAGTTCCATTTGCTTTACTTGCCAGGATGTCATTTTCGGGAAATGAATTCTCCTGTGTAGTACCACTGGGCTTTTTCATTCTGCTCTGGTGCAGCGATACCTTTGCTTATCTCGCAGGAATGAAATTCGGGAAAACAAGATTGTTTGAACGCATCTCACCAAAAAAATCATGGGAAGGTAGTATAGGTGGTGCAACAGCATCAGTTATTGCTGCATATATTCTATTTAAGTCGATGGGTTATTTCCAGTTGCATGAATGGATCATACTTGCACTGATAATTGTAGTTGCCGGAACATTTGGCGACCTGGTGGAAAGTATGTTAAAGAGAAGTCTTGATAAAAAAGATTCCGGATCAATTTTACCCGGACATGGTGGTTTGCTTGATCGTTTCGATGGATTATTTATTGCTGTTCCTTTTATTTGTCTTTATTTAATTCTGAAATAATTTTTCAGGTAGTTATAATTTTTTATTATCCGTCAGCTTACTTGTAACAGGAGGGCCATAACCATTACCATTTTTCCAATTGATAGTTTTACTCTTACCATTTACATTATCAAAAAGCCATTTACCATTTCCTTTATTTGCAAAATCACTACCACCTGGATAATAACTGAATGCTGAGCAGGTAACTTGTGATGCACCCGTCATTGCATCAAGTTCTACAAGTGTACATGGATATTGTACAAACACATCTTCCACTTCAAATAAAGCTGCACTGCCTCTGAATTTCACCAATGCACTGTCAACAGCAGCTTCACCATGAATACCTTTAACATATCCGTCTTTCACGGTTGTTGCTCCTCTTGTATCAATATATATAGCATAAGCGGTGTGTCTTTTTCCTCCACCATCAAGAGTAAAATCTTCTACTCTGCATTCACTGCTTTCCCTTATGATAACTCCTGCATATTGCGAATCACCACTGAACTGCCTGCATGATGTTACTTTTGACTGGTTACTTCCACTATTGGTTGCATTGGCATTCATCCATCTTCCATTTCCGCTTCCTATATAATAAGATACAGAAGTGCAACCAACAGCATTACAGCGTGTAATGATACTGCTGAGTGCATGTAATAATAGTACTCCAGTATCTAATCCTGCTAATTGTATATTTTCAATCAGTGTATGAAAAGTTCCTCCGATTGCAATTCCAACATCACCATTACTTTTGGTATTACCTTTTAATATCAGGTTTCTGATGGTGAATCTTCGTGCACAAAAAACATTTTCACTTTGTTTCTGATTATCCGGCATGGAGTAGAGGAGAGGGAAGCCTTTTGTACTTACTGATATAAATGTTGCTCCGTTTCCTTCCAGTTGATAATGCACAACTGCACTTTGTTTTACAGGTTCCGGAAGCTGAATGGTTCTGTTTATATAAAAAGTATCACTGTTTAATTCGATTGAATTCCATCCGACTTCCTGTAATCTGCACATCATCTGTAATGCAGCCCAGTCAGGTGTATCGTTTAAAGTAATATCTGGGATCAACCTGCTGTAGCGTTTTTGAATTTCAGTAATACTATATCCGAATGCACTGAAAGTAGGAGATTGATCAGAAGAAATCCGTTTGTTCATAGCACCGAACCATTCAGGATGAAGATCAGTAACATCCTGTCGTACCCATCGCCCTGTTGGTTTACCTTCTGATGCAATTATTAAACCCCACACTTCCTGTCTTGTATCAGCACCATCCCAACTGAAGAGTCCTCCACCTCTTGCTGTTTTTTCATCAGCATAAGATATATAATGGCTTTCCGAAAAAACGGATGTTCCTTTTAGCGCAGCGTAATCTTTTAAGAAAGCAGGGAATGCATAACTGTGGGCAAGGATAAGAGCGGTTAGTAAAAATAATTTTTTCATTATGTATATATACGGTGATATGAACTGCTAAAGTATGTGAAGCGAATACAACTATTAAAAATAATACCCATAAAAAAAAGAGCCCCGTTTAAGGAGCTCTTTTTTTCAAAAATTATAAATAAATTAATCTGTAACCGTCATTCGCTTAGTAATTTTCTCACCATTAAATATTAAGGTGTAGAAATAGATTCCTGCCCTTAGTTGATTATCATTCAATTCAACCTGATATTCGCCTGGTTGCATATTCTTATTATCAGTAACTGAAATAATACGACCAAGTGCATCGGATATAATTAACTGAACATCTCCCATTCCTGGTATTGTATATTCAATTGTTGTTTTACCAGTAAATGGATTTGGATAATTCTGACCTAAACCAAGGCCTGATTCTGTTATTTCATCTATTGAAAGTGGAGCACAGAAACCAAGATCAGTGATACATACATCATCAACACTCCATCCTTCATCATCTCTCGATCCATCTGATCCGAATCTCCAGCGAATAATCATCGGAGCAGTTACACCAGGACGAATTACTTTCTCACTGTATTTCCAGCCTAATGATGTACCGGTAAATCCTCTGTTGATATTACCAAGAGAACTTAATGCTGTTACATAATCATAGTTATCACCAATACCGTAAACAAGATCAAAGTTGATGTTTTTCCAGGTTTGACCAAGATCAACACTGTATTCTACAACACCACCATCCTGGAATTCTTCCATCTTGAACTGATGCCAGAAACTGATTTTATAACAATGACTTCCCGCACAAGTTGTGATCAGGGAGAACAAACCTGCAGTGTCATTATTCACATAATTGGTGTTTGTTCCAAGGGTCCATGCATTTGTACCTGAATGAGCTGCATTCAGGAATGGTTGTGTAGGTGGACCTAATTGCCAGCTGGAAGAAGGGGTATACTTAATTGCATTGGCAGTAACCCATTGCGATCCGCTTTCAAAATCATTACAATAGGGAAGAACGGATGTTGAATCAAATACAACTATTGAATAACAGACAGTATCATCATAAACATTCAGATCCTGTGTGCCATTTGGAAGATCAGTATAAACACAAACACTGTGATATCCCGGACTTAATAAAGGAGATACACTGAACGTGTGCAATTCAGCACTGTCTTTTGCAAGCGGTGGAGTGAAAGTAATATGATCAGTAACAATGATAGTACTATCAATTACAAGTGTTGCATTACAAGATGCAGCTGCAGAGGTTCCTTTATTTTTGATAGTAGTTTTAAAATTAATAGGAACTCCAGGGAATAACAGGTAACCACCGTTAACAGTAGCCTGAATGCTTTGTGGAGAAACAGTAACAGGAATTGGTACTTCAATTTCAAAATCATCAATTGAATATCCATCCTGAGTTACACTGCCATCAGAAGTAAACTGGAAGCGGAACTGAACAACACCAGTGAATCCGGGATATCTGCAATCAATATCATAATCTGCTCTTTGCCATCCTCCTGAAGGACCAGTCCATGCAGGTTGTAAACTACTGTTAAGCTGGTCATCATTATACCATGTTAGTGCAGTACCGGTTGGATCTAAACCGCATGAGTCATCAATCACACCAAGCACATTCCATACTATTCCATCAAAAGAATACTGAAGGTTTGTTCCATCCCAACCTGTTTCGCAAGTGTAATTATGCCAGAAATGAATTCTTGCATCTGCAGCATTTGAAAGGTTGAAGAAAGGGGAATACAAGTAACACCAGGCGTCACTGGTATAAGCTGAATTCAGATTTATATCCCAACAGCTATCACCACTATGAGCACCGGTAGTGGTATTAAAATTCGGAGCACCGTACTCCCATAAACTTCCAGGATCACCTAAAGAATCAATCTGTGATGTCCATCCACCATCTGTGGTATCAAAGTTTTCTAAATATGGATTTGAATAAGTAACAGTATAAACAGGAACTACATCTACATTTTTACATAATGTGTCATTACTATGATCACCATCATTTGGAAGGTCCGTCCAGGCACACAATCCAAAGTCCACATTACCTGAATTACAGGATCCGATATTGGTAAGCAATAATGACTGATTTGGTAATAATGCGGCACCTGACCAGTTGAAAGTACCTGTACAGGCCGTTGGAGTAGTTGAAGCAGAATAGTTAATTACTGTTGAACTGAATGGCTGAGAACCCAGATTCTTAATTAATACATTAACATTAAATGTGGTATTCCCACCAATGAATCCGTTTGGATTTGTAATAGCAATTACACCTGCATCCTGTGGAGGAGGAACTGTAATACAGAAGTTATCAATAGAAACTCCATCACCACCAGAGAAAGGACCGGAAACGAAGTGGAATCTAAACTGGATATTACTTAAAGAATTACTGAAAGCATTCAGGTTATATTGTGATTCTATCCATAACGGGGTATTAAATATACCGCTGGAATAATCATTCCAACCAGGTTGTCCGTTTGTTAAAGGATCCAGGTTATACCAGTTAACTGCATTAGTATCATTTAACGTACCCAAAGTATTCCATGAACCACCATTATCATCTGAATATTCAATATAAAATCCATCATTAAATCCACCGATTGCTCTGTTCTGCCAGAAACTCATCGTTGCATTAACCACACTTCCGAAATCGAAGAAAGGTGTGAATAAAGCAGCATCTGCATCCGAACCATAATCTGATGTTAAATTAATATCCCAGGCATTAGGAGCTGAAAGTGCTCCGATGGTAACTCCTGTGGTATTATTAGGAGTTCCCTGCTCCCAGATTGTACTATTGGCACCACCAGGTAAAACAGTAGTATACCATACAGGAGGACCACTATCAAAATTGTCACAATAAGTTGGTGTTAATGTCGGTACACTTATAATCGTTGTACAGGTTGTATCATTTGAATTATCTGCATCGGTTAGTAATCCTGTATAAGCACAAAGATCAAAGTTTGCTCCCGGCACTGTGAAAGGAGGAAGTGTAACTACAACACAGGTACATGGAGGTAACACTTGTGTAGCGTTAAAAGTAACCGGGTTTGCACCGTTTATAGTATACGTTACAGGAAAACCGTTTAAAGATGTTCCACCATAATTACAAACGGTTACTGTAACCGGAATAATATCACCTGAAGGAGCTGCTGCATTTGGAGAATTGATTGCTGAAACACCAATATCATCAGTAGTTGAACTATATATACAAAAATCATCAAGATCAGCACCTTTACCACCAACCACTGAACCATCAGAAATGAACCTGTAACGGAATTGAACCGGTACCGGTTGATTGTTGAAATCACCGTTACTACATAAAGAATAACTTGCCTTTAACCATCCCGAAACAGGGCCCGACCATGCAGGTTCCTGATTGGTAATTAATGCTCCTACGTTATACCAGTTTGTTGCATTCGGATCTGTTGGACCAGTACCTAAAATTGGCCATGTTACACCATTATCAATAGTGTATTCTAATGTAACACCATCCCAGTTTTCTTCGCTGTCATAATTAATCCAGAATTCCATACGTGCAGAATTTGCAGAGGTAAAATCGAAGAAAGGACTATAGAGATAGCATTCTGAAGTATTCGCATATGCAGTTGGATCCTGAGAGTCAATTACATTCCAATCAACTACTCCGGAGTGGGGAGCAATAGCACCTGATGTTGCAGGTGTACTAAAATCCCAGGTAGTAGTACCTGCACCGCCCGCTCCAATTTGTTGTGTCCATCCAATATTGCCGGATTCAAAATCATCGCAATAAGATAAAAATAAAGTAGGAACATTTATCAATGTATTGCATATTGAATCATTTGTATGGTCGCCATCAGCGGCGTCACTAATATAACAGCACAGATGGGAAGTAGTATCTGGAGTTACAATTGAATCAAGAGGACACAATTGTGTTTCCTGACCACATCCCAGATTTCCTGTCCAGGGATAAGTAAATTGAATAACTCCGTCAAGTGAACAAACAATGGTTGTGGCAGTCATCGACTGATTTCCGAAGTTTTTCAATTTTAAACAAACCGGTAGAGTTTGATTAGTAGAAACTCCAATGTTATCGTTAGGTGAAGTAATTACTGAAATTCCTGCATCATAAATAGGAGGAGTGTAAACACAGAAATCATCGAAAGAGAATCCATCACCTCCAGCACTAAATGCAGAACTCTTGAATACAAATGCAAATCTTACTGCTGGTGTTCCTGGCAAATTAGTTACCTGGCGAAGATCATATGTTGCTTTAACCCATCCATTACTTGTACCTGACCAGCCATCATTAGCAGGATCAGCAGAAAATGCATTTATGAAAGGAGAATTATACCAATTGTTACCATTCTGATCTCCATTAACTCCAATAGAAGTCCAGTTGGTTAATCCTGTTGGATCATTCGTCCACTGTAATTGAACACCATCTTCATCAGTTGTATTAATTGCACTGTTAAACCAGAAATTTAAAGAAGGATTGCAGGCTCCTGAAAAGTCGTAAACAGGAGACATTACACTCGTTACAGTATTAATTACATAAGCAGAATCAAGTCTTACATCCCAGCAATTTGGTAAGGAATGAGCTGAGTCAGTTGCACCGAAATTTGGTGAACCCCATTCAAATGAAGATCCTGAAATAGTAGTAGCCACCCAAACTGCTGTTGCATCAAAATTTTCACAAGCCGGAGGAGTTATACCAGCATCTACTTTAAAGCAGAATAAATCTGTTGTGTCAATATTGAAACATGCTGAACCGTCAATTGCAAGGATGAAAAAGCATACTGAGTCACCAACATTAGCACCCGGAATGTTATCAAAACAATATACATCAACACCACACGAGTTACCTAAAACACCACCAGTGAAAGGACCTGCACTACCATTGGTTGAATATTGCAATTCAGTATATACGATTCCATTCACGTCAGTAATATGTGCTGTTGGTATGTATGGTCCTGTATTATATATCGTGTTATGGAGATTGTTTTGCGACATATCAATTACCGGCTTGATCAATTCACATTGTGCTTTACAAACAACAATGTTGTCAAGCAACCAACCATAATTGTTGGTCATACCGTTACCGTCAAAATCCAGAGCTATAAAACGAACCCGTACATCTGGCTGTGACTGTGCAATGCTTGAGATATCAAAAGATTCATGCTTCCACCAGGTGTTATCTGGTGTTACATTATCATCTGCCGGAACCCAGTCCGGATAATCAAAAGAAGAGAAACTATTGTTGAGGTTGAAGGCTGAAGCCGCACCAAGATATTGACTGGGAGTAAGTGTTGTCCAGTTTATCCCACCATCAATTGATACCTGAACCTGGCATCTGTCAAAAAACGACACTTTGCAGATCTGATCAAAATCAAGCAACACATAAGTATCGGTTGATGCATTGAAAGAAGGTCCTGCAAGGTAAGCGGTGTCGCCAAAGCTAAATCGGCCTCTATAGCTGTTTGGACTTGAAACTGAAAGTCCTCCTTCAAGTGTCCAGCCAGGAGTTCCGGTTGATGTCATGTTAACAGTTGCACTGTCGAAGTTTTCTGCAAAACCCACTGTAGCTCCTGCACCGCACTGACCATGAGAAGTTGCCCACCAGGCCACAAATAACAAGGAAAGTAGTATTCTTTTCATCATAATGAATTGTTTTTCTAAGGATATAGTTTTTAGATATTGAATCGTTTCAAAAATAATAAATAGTATTGTATCTCTATGGTTTTTCGACCCTAAATTTTATTGACAATTTTACGGAAAGAATTCCAACCCGGATTACCTGAATATTGCATCGGATAAAGAAAATAGACGACGTTTCTTTTAAATCAGTTGCATCGTATTAAATTCTTTACAATTCATACTGAAAATAACTTGAAGTTAGGAGTGTAAAGTTCGGTGTTCGGAGTAAATTTTAGTATTTCATATTAGTAAACATTACTGGTGATGGATTTTGTTTTTTGACAAAAGCACTCTCACCACCCGCTTAACTAATCCTCACTATTTACAACTTTTCCTAAGACCTTTATTGCTCCGAACTCCGAACTTACTACTCCCAGCTTACTCTGAAATCCATGACTGATAATAATCGCCGCTCATAATTCTTAATGCATCTTCAGTTAACCATAGTGGTTTAAAAGTATCAATCATTACAGCAAGTTCTTTGGTTTCTTTTGCACCAATACTTTTTTCAACAGTTCCGGGATGTGGCCCATGTGGAATACCTGCAGGATGAAGTGTAATCATTCCTTGTGTAACATGTTTACGGCTCATAAAATCACCATCAACATAATACAGCAATTCATCAGAATCAATATTGCTGTGATTGTAAGGTGCAGGTATTGCCAGAGGATGATAATCGAATAAACGTGGAACAAAAGAACAAACAACATAATTATGCGCTTCAAAAGTCTGATGAACCGGAGGTGGTTGATGCACTCTTCCTGTTATGGGTTCAAAGTCGTGAATACTTAACGCCCAGGGATATAGATTTCCATCCCATCCGATTGCATCGAAAGGATGTGTTGCATAAATATAAGGATAAACAATTCCCTGTTTTTTTATCATTACATGGAAATCACCTTTCTCATCATAAGTCTTCATGTTTTGTGGCTTCCTGATATCTCTCTCGCAAAACGGAGAATGTTCTTCCAGCTGGCCATAAGCATTACGGTATCTCTTAGGAGTTTCAATGGCACTGAAAGAATCAATTACAAGAAGCCTGTTATCTTCATCATTAAAATGCAACTGGTAAATAGTTCCTCTTGGTATCACAAGATAATCACCGTAGCCAAAAGTGATTTCTCCATAAATTGTTTTTAATATTCCACTGCCTTTATGAACAAATATCATTTCATCAGCATCAGCATTCTTTAAAAAATATTCTGTTATGGATTTCTTCGGAGCAGCCAGTGCAATCTGAAGATCATTATTAACAAGAACCGGCTTTTTACTTTTTATATAATCGTTTTCAGCTTCAATATGAAATCCTTCAAACGACTGGTGACGTAGAAAACGCTGGAAAGCAATTTTAGGTTCCCGTGAATAAGGCTCGCCAACTGACTTAACCAATGTTGGAGCATGGCAATGGTAAATGAGTGAATATACATTGCTGAAACCATGCGTTGAAACAAGCTCTTCAGCATATAACGAACCATCAGATTTACGAAATTGTGTATGCCTTTTTGGTGGCATCTGACCCTGTGTATGATATTGCGGCATGTTTTACAAACTTTTTGGGTGAGAAAGATTTTACAACTTTTTTAATCTCTCATCGATTTTACAAAAATACAAACATTGCGATTGGTTAATTTAGCCGGATAAAAATAATGCTGATATGAAATTTGTAAGTTTCAGAAAGGACAATCGTAATTGTGCCGGACTCTATTTGAATGAAAAAATTTATCCGCTGGCAGAAACTGCTGAAAAGTGTGGCGTTGATCTCCCGTTTACAATGATGGAGCTGTTGAATCTGGAAGAGGAGGGTATGCTAAAAGCAGCAGAGGTTGCTGAGAAAATAAAAGAAGGAAGAATGGAATTTTCTTTTCTTACCTGGAAAGAATCAGAAATACTGGCTCCTGTACCAAATCCTGCAAGCTGCCGTGATGGGTATGCATTTCGTCAGCATGTTGCTGCTGCTAGAAGAAACAGAAGTGTGGAGATGATTACGGAATTTGATGAATATCCGATTTTTTATTTCACCAATCATCAGGCTATTCAAGGCCCTGGTGATATATGGTGCATGCCTGATCATTTTCGTCAGCTTGATTTTGAACTGGAAGCATCTGTAGTAATTGGAAAAAAAGGTCGTAACATTAAAGCTGCTGATGCTGATAAATATATAGCGGGTTTTATGATTATGAATGATATGAGTGCACGTACTCTTCAGATGGAAGAAATGAAACTCAACCTCGGACCTGCAAAAGGAAAAGATTTTTCAACTGTAATTGGTCCATGGTTAGTTACACCGGACGAATTGAATACAAATAAAATTCCGTGCAAAGAAGGTCATACAGGAAACAATTACAATCTTGAAATGAAATGCCACGTTAATGGTATTCAGGTTTCATCAGGTAATATGGGTGATATGGACTGGACATTTGCAGAGATTATTGAACGTTGTGCATATGGTGTTGATATTTTTCCCGGAGATGTTATTGGTTCGGGAACAGTTGGAACGGGATGTTTTCTTGAGTTGAATGGGACAGGTAAACTGAATGATGCAAACTACCCTGTTCAATGGTTAAAGGATGGTGATGTGGTAGAGATGACAATTTCAGGTTTAGGTTGTTTATCTAACACTATTAGAAAAGTGGATACTGATTTTTCTATTCTTGCATTGAAGAAAACACCAGCTGCTGTAAAATGATAAAGAGAATCAGACCCTTGTATGCACTTATTGTTTGTGGAGGAAAAAGCCAGCGCATGGGCATGGAGAAATGTCTGCTGGATTATCATGGATTACCTCAATGGAAATATATATATGATATAACAAAAGAAATTGCGTATGCAACATTGATTTCATGTAATTCAGAACAGACAACTTTATTTCCCCCAACGATACCTAAAATTATTGATGATGATAAATTTGGTGACATCGGACCAATGAAAGCTTTGTTAACTGCGTTTGAAAAATATACAGAAGTCGACTTTCTTGTTATTGGATGTGATTATCCTTTTATTTTAAAAGAAGATATAAATAGTATACTTGAAGCAGTATCCGGTAAAGATGAAAATGTTGCTGCTTATAACAATGCTGCAAACAAATATGAACCGATGATTGCAATATATAATAAAGGAGTTGGTGAAGTGATAAAAGAAAGATTTGCAAACGGCGATTTTTCACTACAGAACGTTTTGTGGGAGGTAAATGCTCATCCTGTTAACATGAGAAATGATGCCATCAGAAGTGCTGATACTCCTCAGCAGTTTTTAGCAGCAAAACAGATATTGGACGATGATGTAATTAAGAATAATCACATTTCTGAAAAGTTATTTTAAATGATTCAACCTGCTGTTTCTTCAGTGCAGATAAAAAAAGTAACAGGAAGTATTGTTGCTGATTCACCTGATTTACTTGCTATAGAAGAACCAATGGAAATCAGGTTGAATTTTGGAAAAGGCAAATGGAAACAGCAGAAAAATGTTGCAGTAACTATGCGCACTCCGGGAAATGATTTTGAACTTGCATCAGGATTTTTAATTACAGAAGGTATAGTTAAATCATTTCATGATATTCTTTTTATAAGGCATTGCGAAGAAGGAAATAATATTGTAAAGATTGATATTAAAGAGGATGTTGTTGTTGATACGCATTCAATGGATCGTAATTTTTATACAACATCCAGTTGTGGAATTTGTGGAAAAACTTCTGTAGATGCAGTAAAGTTTTATTCCGGCGGAAAGATCACTTATGATAATGTAAGAACAGAACCATCTTACCTATCAGCATTGCCGGAAAAATTACGTATGCAGCAAAATATTTTTGAATTTACAGGTGGTCTTCATGCTGCTGCATTGTTTAACAGGGAGGGTGATTTATTGTTTATAAGAGAAGATGTGGGTCGTCATAATGCAGTGGATAAATTAATTGGTGCAGCCGCTGCTTCAATTGAATTACCATTGTATAACTATATATTATTACTAAGTGGTCGTGCCGGATTCGAACTCCTTCAAAAAGCTGCCGTTGCAGGTATTGGTATTGTTGCAGCTGTAGGAGCACCAACCAGTCTTGCAGTTGAAATGGCTGAAGAAGCCGGAATAACACTTGTCGGTTTTCTGCGCGATAATCGTTTTAATATTTACACTCATCCACAACGGATAAAAATCTGATATATATAATAATTTATAATTTCAAAAAGTGAAAATCAGGATAAAAGGAAATAGCGTAAGGTTGCGACTGGGTCAGAGTGAAGTCTCTTATCTTGGAGAGCATGGAATTCTGGAAGAGTCAACAATGTTTGCAGATAGCGTTTTTATATACAGGTTATGTCATGCTTCAACAGAAAAAAAAATAAGGGCAACATTTACGGGTGGTGTTATTTCCGTGTTATTACCAACAGAATCTTTTGAGAAATTTGTAAATACACAGGTAATAGGATGTGAAGGTGAAATGATTATTAATGATAAAGAGGTGTTATATATATTAGTGGAAAAAGATTTTAAATGTCTGGATACTACTTTTGAAGATCAGTCAGACAATTATCCCAATCCATTGACGGAAGAATATGGAAAATGAAAATCAGGATCTGCAGGGTGCAGAAAACCCTGAAGAATTTACCGGAATTAAAGTAACAGCACCTGGTGAAGTAGCTGCCGGTTTTGCTGCTGTTATTTCAAGCGGTAAGCATATATTAAATGAAATGGGACCTGCTCGCGGATGGCAGGCTTTAATTCATTTAAACCAGAAGGATGGTTATGATTGTCCGGGTTGTGCATGGCCTGATCCTGATGATGAGAGATCGCGAATTGCTGAGTATTGTGAGAATGGTGCTAAGGCAATTGCTGAGGAAGCAACAACAAAAAATATAGGTGCAGATTTTTTTGCAGCAAATTCAATAGCTGATCTTGCGCGACTAAGTGATTTTGAAATAGGAAAAAAAGGTCGCATTGCAGAACCTGTATATTTATCACAAGGTGCAACACATTATAAATCTATTTCCTGGGAAAATGCATTTAAGATTATTGGACAGCACCTCGATAATTTATCATC
This sequence comes from Bacteroidota bacterium, assembly GCA_040007375.1. Taxonomy (GTDB): domain Bacteria; phylum Bacteroidota; class Bacteroidia; order AKYH767-A; family OLB10; genus JANOXC01. Next base: position 29,146 of record JBDTVD010000004.1, read on the forward strand.
TCCTGATGAAGCAGTTTTTTATACATCAGGCAGAACCAGTAATGAAGCAGCTTTTTTATATCAGTTATTCGTGCGTGAATATGGAACAAACAATCTTCCTGATTGTTCAAACATGTGTCATGAATCAAGTGGTGTTGCATTAACAGAATCATTAGGTATAGGAAAAGGTTCTGTGAAGCTGGAAGACTTTTATCAGGCTGAAGTAATTATTATTTTAGGGCAGAATCCGGGAACAAATCATCCGAGAATGCTCACTGCTTTGCAAAAAGCAAAAGAAAATGGTGCAACAATTATATCTGTTAACCCATTACCTGAAACCGGATTATTGGGTTTTGATAATCCACAGACATTACTTGGTGTATTAGGAATTAAATCACGACTTACTGATCTTTTTCTACAGGTAAAAATTAATGGTGATATGGCTTTGTTGAAAGCTATTGTGTTTTTGTTATTACAGGAAGAGAAAAAAAATCCGGGAACTGTTTTCGATCAGGAATTTATCAAAAAAAATACTTCAGGTTTTGAGCAATATATAAATCATATTGAATCCTGCAATTTAAATGAACTGCTGATTCAGTGCGGAATATTATTGGAAGAAGTGGAGAAAGTAGTGGAAGTATTAAAATCCAAAAATAAAATAATTGCATGTTGGGCAATGGGATTAACACAACATAAAAATTCGGTTGATTCTATAAAAGAGATTGTAAATCTTTTGTTGCTGAAGGGAAGTATAGGCAAGCCGGGTTCAGGAACATGTCCTGTACGTGGTCATAGTAATGTGCAGGGAGATCGTACAATGGGTATTTATGAAAAACCATCTGCTTTATTTTTGGATAACATTAAAAACTCTTTCGGATTTGTACCTCCATCAAATCATGGGTATGATACCGTTGAAGCAATTCATGCAATGAACAATGGAAGTGCGAAAGTGTTTGTAGCAATGGGAGGAAATTTTTTGTCAGCTGCACCGGATACAAATTATACAGCTCATGCATTGAGTAATTGCAAACTCACAGTAAACATATCTACTAAATTAAACAGAAGTCACCTTATTCCTGGCGAAGAAGCGTTAATACTTCCCTGTTATGGAAGAAGTGATAAGGATGTAACAGGTGGAATGCAGCAATTTGTTACTACTGAAAATTCTATGGGTGTAATTCAATTGTCTAAGGGAAATCTGCAACCGGTTAGCGAAAATATGTTGAGTGAACCGGAAATTGTATGCAGAATGGCTGTTGCTGTAATAGGAGAGAGAAGTAAAGTAGACTGGCCTTTATATATAATGAACTATGATACTATCAGAGATGATATTGCACGCACTATTCCCGGATTTGAATTTTATAATGAAAGAGTAAAGAAGCCGGGAGGATTTTATCTTCCGAATGCTGCACGTGATGGAAAATTCGATACATTGACTGGTAAAGCAAATTTCAATATTGCAACAGCAGAGGAAGTAAAATTAAATCCCGGAGAATTGCTGATGATGACTATCCGTAGTCATGATCAGTTTAATACTACTATTTATGGATTGGATGACCGTTACAGAGGTGTGTTCAATGAACGCCGTGTTATATATATGAATGCAGTTGATATATCAGCTAATGATTTACAACCAGGTGCCACTGTTGATATTATAAGTATATATAATGGAGAGGAACGAATTGCACGCCGGTTTATAATTGTTGAGTTCAGTATTCCACGGGGTTGTGCTGCAACATATTTTCCTGAAACAAATGTGCTTGTACCAATTAACAGCACAGCAGAAAAAAGCAATACACCAACATCAAAAAGTGTTGTGATAAGAATTCAGAAACACAACGAGGAGAAAAATATTACTGTTTAATATAATCCAGTCTTGATACTTGTGTCTTGATACTTGATACTCAGTATTAGTACCCAAGTATCTTCATCATACTTTTAGCGCTTTGTTCTTTGGCAAAAAGACGTGTGCTGTATTCTCCATCTTCAAGCCTGTCAATTAACACATGTTTAGGTGCAGGAATCAGACAATGCTGAATTCCTCCATAACCACCAATACTTTCCTGGTAGGCTCCTGTATGAAAGAATCCCAGGTATTGTTTGTTGCCATTATCCAGTTTTGGTAAGAAAACCCGGTTCCTGACTGACTCCATTATATAATAATCGTCACCATCACAGGTCATACCTCCGAGATTTACTCTTTGATAATCCATGTCCCAGTTGTTCACTGCCAGAAGTATGAAACGTTGTTTGATTCCCCAAGTATCAGGTAATGTTGTAATGAAGGAACTATCAATCATGTTCCATACTTCATTGTCATTTTGCTGCTTCCTTCCCACAACGGAGAACAATACAGCTCCACTTTCTCCAACAGTAAAGCTACCGAATTCAGTAAATATGTTGGGTTCTTCTACATCTTTCAGGTTACAGGTTTGTTTAATCTGCCTAATAATTTCATCAGCCATATACTGATAATCATAACTAAAGTCCAGTTTAGTACGGATAGGAAATCCACCTCCGATATCCAGATGTTCCAGTTCAGGACAGATCCTTTTCAATTCACAATACATGTTAATGTTCCTGTTTAACTCACTCCAATAGTAGGCAGTGTCCTTAATACCTGTGTTAATGAAAAAGTGCAGCATTTTCAGATCTACATTTTTATTCTCTTTGAAATGAGTTCGATAGTAATCAACCAGTTCTGCAGTTCTTATTCCAAGGCGTGAGGTATAAAATTCTGCATTTGGCTCTTCTTCCGATGCAATACGAATCCCAACCTGTATCTTCTTATTATAGAGTTTTTCATATTGTGGTAACTCCTCTTTATTATCCAGGATCGGAATCACATTCAGAAATCCATCCTGCCACAAATCAACAATGCCCTGGATATAGTTTTCCCTCTTAAAACCATTGCAAAGAATGAATACATCCTTGGTAATTTTACCGTCTTCAAGGAGCTGTTTAATGATTGCAATGTCGAAAGCTGAACTGGTTTCGAGGTGAATGTCGTTCTTCAATGCTTCATTTAAAACAAATTCGAAGTGAGAACTTTTGGTGCAATAACAGTATCGGTAGTCACCCTGATAGTCCGCTTTGGCCATTGCAACGTTGAATAATCTCTTTGCTTTTTGGATCTGGGAACTGATTTTAGGCAGATATGTGATCTTAAGTGGAGTTCCATATTGCTCAATAATATCCATTAACGGTACTCCATGAAAGTGCAGACAATTGTCAATAACCTCAAATCCTTCCTGTGGAAATTCAAAAGTTTGCTCTATCAGATCAATATATCTATTCTTCATTTTGCTAAAGTAAGTAACTTACATGTATATTTAACTGCGAATGTAAGTAACCTGGATTATATTTTTTATCCTCTGTTATTAACATCCGATATAAAAATCTGTTAAACATCAGCGGTTTTACAATTGTTAATGACGGATCCTTACCAACAGTTCCCCGTTCACTTCCTTTTGTAACTTCGTTGCGGCATTTTCAATTGTCGTTTTATGCAGAAAAAAATTAAGTTTATAGAGGTTAAATCTGAAATTGGAGCAGGTACGCGCGGTGCCAGCCTGGGTCCGGATGCAATTAAGATAGCAGCTCTTGATTATGGAAGCAACCTGTTCAGCCGGATTCCTTCCGTGGAAGTAAAGGTGGAAAATCAACTCTTGTTTGAAGCTTCCGGCGGATTGTATGCAAAAAGACTGAGAGGTATTCTGAATATCTATGAGCGTCTTGCAAAAACACTGGCAGATACTTTCAAAGCAAAAGAATTTCCAATTATACTGGCTGGTGATCATTCAACAGCAGGCGGTACCATCACAGGAATAAAAATGGCATTTCCAAAGCAACGTTTGGGTGTTATCTGGATTGATGCACATGCTGATATTCATTCTCCTTATACCTCTCCAACAGGAAATGTGCATGGTATGCCCATAGCTGCCGTTTTGGGAGAAGACAACAGCAGTAACAGAATGAACAAACCAGATAAGGATACGATTGAGTTATGGAATAAACTGAAAAAAGTAGGTGGCATTTCTCCGAAAGTAAATTACTCTGATATTGTATATATAGGCGTTCGTGATGTGGAACCGGAAGAAACTTTTTTGTTGAAGAAACATAAAGTGAAAATGTTTACTACAAATGATGTGAAAAGAAACGGAGTTGAAAAAATTGCACGTGATGCCCTTGCTCATCTTAATAATTGCCAGTTGATTTATGTTTCTTTTGATGTTGACAGTATGGACTCTTCTATTTCCAAAGGAACAGGAACACCGGTGCGTAATGGTATTACTGAAAAGGAAGCTGGTAGTTTATGTGTACGCCTGATTCAGAATGAAAAAGTTTGCTGTTTCGAAATTGCAGAAGTAAATCCTACACTGGATAAAGAAAATCTGATGGCAGAAAATACTTTTGAAATTCTGCAGCGCGTAGTAAGTCAGATTGCCTGATTAATTTCAAATTTTAAAAATCACTCATAACTCTAACCGGAATATTTTTATCGCCGGAAAATATATATACTTGTAAATGTTATTCGCTTCATCGGTAAAAAATTCTGTTATTGCTGCAATGCAACAGCTGTATAAAGTAAAAGCAGATGTAAATGATATTACTGTTCAGCCAACACGAAAAGAATTTGAAGGTGATCTCACTGTTGTTGTTTTTCCATTGGCAAAATCTGCTGGTAAATCGCCACAGGATGTTGGTGCAGAGATTGGAAATTATTTAAGCGAACATGCTGCTGAAGTTTCTTC